>WSMU01000020.1 GCA_013316395.1 Alphaproteobacteria bacterium
TAAGCTGCTTGGGATAAAGTATAATAGCTATAAAATTGAATTCAAGCTACTGGGGATACTGCCTTTGATGAAAATAAGATGGTTTGAGCCCGCCCGTATAAAATGGCTGCTGTTTGGTGTGCTGCCGATACGTTCATCTGAGGATACAGGGTATATGAAGTGGTTGAATTACTAAGCAAGGAACAATGGCTATGAAGGTGCTAGGCAAACTGCCGTCAAAAAGATATGACCTGATTTTTTCAGCCGGTGCAGCATGCCCATGTACAGACCTGCTGCGCAGCTTAAATCTCCAGGACTGGTCTTACCCGTTTGACTGGGTGTTTGGCTCTGATTTTAGCTCTCGCTGTGAATATTTGTTAAACGATTTCCAGGGCTGGTTTGAAAAGGATGACTTTAAATTGCTGGAACCAACATCCGTATCCAAGCACAGTGTATGGGTTAATAAAAAGACCGGCATAATCTATAATCATGATTTTAAAGAATATTCGACCGATATAAACGATTCTTATGCCGCGGTACGTGCAAAATATGACCGTCGCTGTGGTCGTCTGTTATCTTCTTTAAAGTCAGCCGGGCGTATCGCAATGGTCTATATAGACAGACCCGATAAAAATAACCCCACCGCATGCGTTGATGAAATTGTAAGAATGCGCAAAGTCATGTGCACAAAGTTTCCGCGTAAACATTACTTTGACATATATTATGTTCATCATGATGCGTCTGTTGAGGTGCCTGTGATAAAGGAATTGGCACACGGGGTGTTTTATATAACTTTGAACTATCATGCCGCCGGTGCCGAAGATTGGGCCGTGGATTTATCACGTCTGCGTCCTATATTTGCAGGAATGAAGCTGCGGCATTCACTGAGGTGGCATGTTTATCGGATTATAAAGCGTATGTGTCGGCGATAAATTATAAAAGAGCAGGGATGAAAAAATTATTAGTAAATATAGTTTGTGGTTTTATTGTCAATGATGACCGGCGCCGCGATGTTCGACGTCGTATGTTGGGGCGCGGCCATGCGCCCCAAGCCCCGGCCGGGGCTGATAAAGATGCTGTTGAGCTATCGGCGTTGCGTGAAAATATCAAAGCATTGCAAGGGATGTGCGGTCAGACTTCGATAGATATGCGTGCTTGGATTAATAGAAATGTGGAGAAGAAATTATCCACCGCATTGATGCATCAAAAAACATTTTTGCCGTTCAAGGCTATACATTCTGGACAAGATATAGTCATCGTTGCAACCGGGCCGTCACTAAACGATTTTCGACCTATGGATAATATGATTTATATTGGTGTAAATAATTCTTTTTTGAATGAAGCGCTTGCTCTTGATTATTTGTTCGCCCAGGATTATCAAGCGGTTGCGCCTTATGTCGAAAAAATGAATGCTTATCGACCACAAAAATGTATAAAATTTTATGGCCTGACCACTGAATTTGACAGTGGTTTTAACCGTGTTATTCCTGAGAGCCATGCAATCGCTGCCAAGGCACACAGATATCGTACAGATTGGGAGGATATAAGCTCCTTTTCGCCAGATTTCGCATATGATATTAGTGCGCAATCGCTTGGTTGTTTCGGTTCAGTTGTTTTTCCCGCGATTCAATTCGCGCTTTGGACAAATCCGAAACGGATATTTCTTGTAGGATGTGATTGCAGCGATAAGGGCCATTTTTGCAAAAGATCAACAACATTCGCACAATGCTTGATTCCGGCATGGCAAAAGCTGAAAGAATTTGCGGCTGTTTATTACCCGGGTACTGAAATAATCTCCGTAAATCCTGTTGGATTGCGTGGTATTTTCACAGATTTAGACCAAAAGGACGAAAAAAATGAAGCGTAATTTAAAAATTGTAATCCCATTAAAAACCAATTCGGAGCGTGTCCCGAACAAGAACTTGCGCCCCTTCGTTGACGGACAGAGCTTGTTTGACGTAAAAGCGCGCCAGTTGCTGCAAACTTTTTCACCAGACGATGTGTATTGTTCATCGGAAAATCCGGCGGTAGAGCCAATTGTAAAGCAGTACGGCTTTAACTTTCATCTACGTGATATTGCACTGACTGGTAAAAATACACGTGAAAATCAGCTTGTTAAGACAATTGTTGATTCAATCCCCGGAAAACCTGACATTATGTGGTGCCAGGTAACCCAGCCATTGTTTGATGATTTTCAAGGCCTGATGCAGGTTTATGATAATCTTGACCCGGCATATGATTCCATCGCCGTTGTAAAGCGCCAGCGTCATCATCTGTTAGATGAGCGTGGCAATCCCGTGAACTTTAATTTCGGCTACTGGCATAAAATATCTCAGGATTTGCCTCAGTTATACGAAGTTGCCTGGGCTGCTTTTATCATGCGTCGCGAAATGTTGGAACAGGCGTGGTATCAAATTGGTCGTAATCCATATTTGTATGAAACCAAAAAACCGCTGATTGATATTGATGAGGTTCAGGATTTTGAGGTTGCATCCCTACTATATAAACACTATAAAACTCGCTAATGAAATATATCGCCCCGATTTTATTCGGGGCGTATAAGTTTTTAAGCGGCTATGCCGCGTACTTCCCATATAAATGTTTTGGCGTTTCCGGCTTTTGTAAATCCGGTTGGATTTTTTGTTTCCAGTTCACCTAATTCACTGTATGGGGCAAAACCGGAATGGTTATACAGACTGTTTATCCGCCATACATAGTCGTTATTTTTCATAGGTATCGGAAACGTTACAGATGAAGAGCCGAATATATGGCCGCCTTGCTCAACCCAGCCGGATTTATATTTTCTATACCACGTCAGGCCATTTGCAGCCGTTGGCTCTTGGCTTGCTATTACGTAGTCGGCCGTGTCCATATTTGGAACATCGTCCTTTCGTGCCAGTGCTATGCCGCCCGGTGTGCTTCCGTCATGCGCCCTCAGTGTTTTGTTAGTGATATCAAATGTAACCTCGCCCTCGGCGCCGGTAAATGTTTCATGCTGGTCCGCGGTACCGCGGCGTAATTGAATTTGTCTTGCCATTTTTCCTTTTTGGCATCAGCTTGTTTGAAAAAAGCCACCGCCTTTAAAATATTAGTGTTAAACAAAAAAAAACCGCACAAAAGCGCGGGTCGTAAAAGGCAAATAATCTATAAAAGAAAAATTATGCTAGGATTGCCTCTAAGTGATTGATATTATTACAGTTTTTTTATTAAATGTCAAGACATAATTGCATCATAGTAATAATAAGAGAGGATAGAATGGTTTACGGCTATATCAGGGTCAGCACAGACAGTCAAGATTGTGAAAATCAAAAAATAGGGATAGAGCGCAAAGCCCATGCGCTGGGGCTGGAAATTGGGCGCTATATCCAGGACCGCGGTATATCCGGCCTGCGCGAGCCTGATGCGCGTGCACTTGGCGGGTGTTTACGCCGATTGCATACGGGTGATGTTATAATTTGTTCGGAATTATCACGTTTGGGTCGGCGTATATTCATGATAATGCGTATCTTGGAACATTGCATGAACTGTGGTGCAAAATTATATACGGTCAAAGACGGGTATGTTTTGGATGATAATATACAGGCAAAAGTTCTGGCTTTTGCGTTTGGCTTGGTCGCGGAGATAGAGCGTGATTTAATATCACAGCGCACCCGAGAGGCCCTGGCGGCGCGCCGTGCCAGCGGTCTGCCGGTTGGGCGCCATCTGGGGTCGGTTAATAGGGCGCACAAGCTAGACGGGCTTGGTGACTGTATAGATGCGATGCTGCGGGCGGGGTACTCGCGTCGGAAAATAGCCGCGCATTTAAAGGTCAGTCCGCAAACAATATGTCGATTTTTGAACTAATAATGATTTATAGAAAAAAGAAAGCGCCTGTAACAGGTCGCTTTATTCTGGTGGGGACACAGGGACTCGAACCCTGGACCCAATGATTAAAAGTCATTTGCTCTACCAACTGAGCTATGTCCCCAGAACCGGACCCGGAAAGGGAAATGCAATTGCATATATTTCCGTAGGTCGGGCGTAATTTTGACATATAAAAAATAAAAATGCAAGAAAAAATACAGATAATTTAATCTGTTTGTGACAAATTAACATCAGTTGCCTGTTGCAGCATTTTTTGAAAATTTATTGCCGCCCCGGCGTCGGAATCCATCCAGTCCGCAATACGGCCAAAGATATCAAGGGTGTATTTTGCAACTGACTTCTTGTTTCCATGAAATTCATATTCATTCATCAGGCGCAATAAATCCAGTGTAATCCCCGACAGATTTTGCAGGCTGCCGGAATCAAGTATGTTGTTTTTTCCATATTTATACATCATATCATCCAGGTCGGAATGATACTGACGCAGTTTTTCTTGTGTTTTTGGGCTTATTTTTATACGGCTGGCGATATTGTGGGCCGGCATGTCCCGCATTTTATTAAGACTAACCAGTGTCAGCTTGCCGCGTATGCTCGCCGCCTGGCGCAGTGTTAATACCAGCCCCAGCATCAGTGATGACACGCGTGACGACATGCTGGTTGCCAATGTCTGGTTCAGCTTTTTAGACACCCTATAGTTTGAATAGTCATACAGCAGAAAAACAATCGGAATTGATAATAGTGATGCCGAAATATTATTCATCAGGTCTGATACCGCCGGGTCGCGGACATTGTCAACGGTAATAAGAAACAAAGCAACCCCACCGGCAATCGATAGCAGATAAGGAATAGATTTTAGCAATACATCGCGCAGCTCTATATTCATGCCCATAACGGTAATCCCGTTCCATGGCTTTTGCCATAGGAATGGTCTCTTGCGCATTTGGGCTATATACAGTTTGTACCATTTTGCGGGGCAATATCGGTCATGTGAATCGCGGGCGTGGCATAGCATTCATTCCGCTGGAACAATGCGGCCCAAACACCGGTCCATATCAATATTAGTCCCATCATCAGAATGCCGTATCGCCAACTGCCCAGTTCCCCACCCAGTCCGATAATAAGGCAAACCATAACATAGGCTACATTTGAACCGATATTATAAAGCGACAGCAACAAAGAGCGATATCGTGTCGGTATCGCATCCTGCATTCTAGAGTATAGCAGCATGTTTACAATACTTGCAATAAAGTATGCCAGCGCCAACATCCATGCCGTCCACAGCGAATAGAACACAGAAAACAAGGCAAACAACAATCCCACTGTACATATTGCCGCATGAATAGTGCGATTTTTTAGGGATGAAAACTTATAAGCGATGTTTTGTCCTAAAACGCTGCATCCCATTAAAATGAACGGCAGGGCCCCCACATACTCCACCGGCAGCCCAATGCTAAGCGCAATCGGACTAAGATAGTCGTCGAGATAGACAAAGTTTGCAACCATAAGGCTTAGCATCATCAGCATTTGAACGCACGGCAGCATCAGCCATACCCGCATTCCTGTCCGCATAAGTACGCGAATTCCAACAGTCTTGGGCGGTTTAATAAAGCGTGGCTGGACCAGATGCATTCCCGCAATAAACAGTACCGATATCCCCAGAGCCAAAACCGATGCCGCCGTAACCCAGCCATAACCAAAGAACATCATCAGCGAGCCAAACGCAGACAGCGCCGCCCCCAGCGCCTGGGCGGCACGTCGCCACCCCAGAACACGTGTATATGCCCGCCGCAGGTGCCGCGCCGCCAGTTCGTCATACATAAGTGCGTCAAAAGCAGGCTCTGTAAATGCGTATTGCATTCCCCACAGGCACATACCGATTGCAAATCCGGCATATGTCGGCCATATAAACCACAGCACAAAGGCAATAGATTTTAGTATCTGGCCCAGAATGATTGCGCGTCGTCGGCCAATACGGCTGGTAAGCCATGTTATTGGCATCTGGGTTGCCAAAATTGCCAATGGATACAGCATCAGCAGCCATGACAATTCTATGTCGGATACCCCGTGAGACTGCATAAAAATTGCATAAAGTGGCGTCAGCAGCGTCATTTTATTAAAAAATGAATATCCGCATACTGCTGTAATAAAACGTCCAAGCGATTTTTTATTCTCCATCCTACACCATTTTTTTGAGATTATACTTTATCTGATTTTTGTGGTCAAAGTCAAAAATATTGAAATTTTTCGCAAAAAGTATTATAATTAGTAGGGCATTGACAGGAGTCGTATATGGCAATGAAAATGAAGGATTTTTTATCGGAATATTATAAACGGCTGATATTCCGTGATATGCCGATAGAGCAGTTTGCGCAATACTGTGAATATGTAAAGGCCAACGACTTCAATGGTAATATGGGTGACTGGCGCAGTTTGCTGGAAAAAGACCCGGCGGACCCGACAGGGCGCACTTTTTTAATAGACCCCGCAACCAAGCTGTATGTGCGCAAGGAAATGCTGACGGATGCGGACTTGGAACCGGCCGACTGGGACAAGTTATATAAAGTCTTTCAGGACGCATTTCGTAATATGGCCTCGTCGCGTTCCAGCCTGGATGAAAAAACGGTCAAATTTCTGGATAAATATTTCGGCAAAGATTTATCTGCCACGCCGCCTGTGGCCCGTATGTTCGACCATTCTGTTGCCACGCCGCGCGTTGACGGTATTATTCAGAATGACCTAAAGAATTTCTTCGTCGCCAAAGAGTCCGAGCTAAAAATAATTCTAAAAAGCTGGGGTTATATCAACGATAGCTTTTCGTATGAAGACTTGCTGGACGGGATTCGCTCTAAAAAATATAACTCTGATGCCGGGTTCCAAAGCCGCCTTATAAATATTGTCAATGGCATAATAGGTTCTAATCAGGACGACCTCAAGAAAAACCTGAACATGCGTCGTGGTGAACGCATCCCGGATTTAACAGATATTCCCGGTGGCTTTAATACCGATTATGTAAATCCGTACCAGCTTAATAACTTTAAGCTGGAGTATGACACCATTTTGCGAGAGCTTTATTCAAATAGCAAGGTCTTTGACGATTTTAAAAATTATGATGGCGGAAAAGTATCCAAGCCGATTACCAAGGCCAAGGAGCTGCTTAACTACAACGACCCCAACAGTAATGAATATGTCAAGCCCAAGCGCGAGGATGAACTGACGATTGGGCAGCGGCTGTCGGATTTTGCAAAGAATACATATGCGGATTACTTTGAAAAATATGTAACTTTGAACGGGGACCGGTTCTTTTTTTCCGGTGAGGCAAAGTTAATAGTCGCTGCCCTAAACAAGGCCAAGGTAAAGCCAACATCTGGATTGGCCGGGGTACTAAAAGAGGCCGGAAATATAGAAAAGAACTTGAAACTTGCAGGAAAGTTCAAGGCGGCCAAGCATGCAAAGTGGTTTGTCCAAACCCTGACGGAATTTAGTAATGATAAAAATATGTCGCGTATTTTTGCGGGCGCACTTAATAACAGTACGCATATGAAGGCGCTGATACGTGAATTGATTATAAAGGCCATCCGAGAGAATAAAATAGACGAAGCCAAAACCGCGATGGAGGTTTTGTCCGTTATAAAATATGGCTATACCACCAGCAAGATAATGGACGCAATTCGCAAAGAGCCGCTGTCAATATTTTCCGATAAGGGGCTGTCTTGGAATAAAAATGAGGGTATGCAGTTTGTAACAAATGCCCTGGACCGCAGTATAAAATATGCGTTTACTAGTCTGGGATACGGTATTACATTTGTCGGGAATGCAATTCGACTCTCGGGCTCTAAAATAAAAAAGACAACCGGTGCATTGAATCAGGAGCGCAAGGCACATCTGCAGGCTGATGCGGATGCAAAAAATAGTTTGGATGCCAAGATAGCAAGCGAGCAAGCGCAGATTGCCACATTAAATAGTTCTATTGCCGTCCATACCGCCGCCGGCCGCACAGAGGCATCGCTTAACGCGGACATGACACGGGCCAATGCAGACCGTGCCGCGGCAATAGCGGCCGCGCAGAACGCACTGCAGCCTGTTGTCAGATGGCTTAATCTGACCCCGGAAACCGACCCCGACTATGATGCTGTTTATGATTATTATGAGGCGGTTGTTGACTCTTTCGGTAATGGTGGAACGACCCAAGGAGCATTGCCGCCGCTGCCAAATGGATTAACCGGTAATGGTGGTGTCCTGCACGGGGTCGAGGCGGCAATTAACACCCAGCTTCAGACGATTGGGGCGAAAACTGCTGAATATGATACCGCAAACACATACTTGAATGATTTGGTTAATGCAACTGAAACATTATCGGCGTTATCGGACCAGTTGGCCCGTCATACAGAAGAGTCACGCACATGGGATGACAAGCACCATGATAAGGTTGAAGAACTGATAAATTACTGGAATCTGCTGGAAAAGGGGCGTAATACCCACAGTGGCCCGATGTTCTCTTGGTTCGGACGTAAAAAGACCCAGGAAAAGAAGTTTAATAATATAAAAGACGCGTTGATACAGAATGCGATGAAAAATAAGATTAAGCAAGCTGCTTAATTAAAGCCGGGCGTCGAATGATACAATTGGCACGCTGATACTTTGTAATTGATTCATTTTGCAATTTATGCTATAATAGTAATCACTTGGCACCGCATTATGCGGTGCTTTTGCTTTTCCAAATTTTAATCAAAAGGATATATGAATGGCACGAGTTTTACAAATTCGGCGCGGGACAACCGCACAAAATGATAACTTCACAGGGCTTTCGGGCGAACTGTCGTTTGATACGGAAACCAAGACGCTGCGAGTACATGATGGCACTCGGTTGGGGGGATATACGCTGGCCCGCACAGACCAGATACCAGACCCGAATGCATCGTTTGACATAGAATCTGTGGCTGATGATTTCTGGGCGGAAAAAGTCCCTCAGTTTGTACCGGCACCCTTCACGATAATTACCAGCCGCGCGGTGCCTATTCGTGCAACGACATGTATTGAATATATATTCGGCACTGATAAAACACCGTTTTTAGTTCGTGCATCACTGGTATGCAAGACCCCGGACGCCGGTTATGCCGTCGGTGACGAGGTTGCATCGTTCGGCTTTGGGCAATATACGGCCCCGGCCCCCAACGTTGTTCGTGATGCATCCGGGCTGCACGTTCGCATCATGATAGGCAGCCAACACCCCTGGGTATGCCATCGTGATACCGGGGTTGCTACCCCAATTGCCGATGGGGCGTGGAATCTTTTGCTCCGACTTTACTGTTGAAAATTTTCCCTGCATCTGTTAGCCTAATCGGGCACAGATAACGAAAGGATAAAATATGTATATACTTGCGCTGAATTGTGGTTCTTCGACATTAAAGTTTCAGGTCTTTGATACCAAAACATATCTGCCGGTATTTAAAGGAAATGCCGAAAAAATAGGGGAGCAGGGCTCTTTTGTAACGTTCAAGTCGGACACCACACGCGGCAAGAAAGAAATATCCATGGAAAATCATTCCGATGCCCTGACGGCGGTGATTGATTTGCTAAAAGACAACGGTATACCTTTGTCGGAAATAGGTGGTGTTGGTCATCGCGTTGTTCATGGCGGGGAAAAGTTTGCCAGCTCGGTCGAGGCCACCGACGAAGTAATAAAAACAATCCAGGAGCTTAGCGGCCTGGCGCCACTGCATAACCCCGCGAACCTGGTTGGTATTATCGCCGCCCGCGAAGTTCTGCCCAATGCAAAGCAGGTAGCGGTCTTTGATACCGCCTTCCACCAGACTTTGCCGGATTACAACTATCGCTATGCGGTCCCCGGGGCATGGTACCGTGAACTGGGCGTGCGTAAGTACGGGTTCCACGGAACGTCGCATCTGTATGTGTCAAAGCGTGCGGCGGCCCTGATGGGAATGCCGGCGTCCGAATGTAATGTTATTTCAATGCACATGGGGTCGGGGGCATCCGCGTGCGCGATAAAGCACGGCTACAGCATTGATACATCCCTGGGGATGACACCGCTGGCCGGGTTGGTTATGGGAACACGCTGTGGCGATTTGGACCCGTCCATTCCGTTTTATGTAAAAGAACAACTGGGGCTGTCTGACAAGCTGATTATGGAGGCACTGAACAAGCAGTCTGGAATCCTGGGGGTTACGGAATGCTATGCCGACCGTCGTGATGTTTTGGAGCATTTCCGCGAAGATGACAAGTGCCGCCTGGCCATGGATATGGAAGCCGCCCGGGCTAAAAAGTTCATTGGCTCGTATCTGGCGGCCATCGAGGAACCCGTCCATGCAATCGTATTTACGGCGGGTGTTGGTGAAAATAATTCAGAAATTCGCGCAAAGATATGTGAAAATCTGGAGCATTTGGGTATAAAGCTGGACCCGGCCAAGAACGAAGCCGCCAAGGCATTCATGGGTGCGGGTGAAATGGAAATCAGTGCACCTGATTCCAAGATAAAGGTATTTATGATACCCACGAACGAGGAACTGGTCCTGGTCGAAGATACAGTTGCCATAATGAACGGCACATATAACCCGGACCATGTTAAAATGGATTATTCGTTTGCAAAATAAGAAAGGCCCCGTTTGGGGCTTTTCTTTTTGACATTGCCCATGATAATTTTGTACCCTTGCTCATAAGTACATGGGGGAGAGGTTCTATGAAATATCTGGTTCAGTTTTGCGTAATAATGGTATTTGTTGCGCTGGGTGAATTGCTGGAATATTTGATTCCGCTGCCTATCGCGGGCAGTATTTATGGGCTTGTATTATTATTTTTAGCGCTTGTTACCGGCCTGGTAAAGCTGTCGTGGGTATCGGATGTCGCAGATTGGTTTCATAACATCATGGGGTTGTTTTTTGTTGCCCCTGCGGTGGCTATTATAAATATCTGGGGTGATATTGCCGATGTGTGGTGGCGATTGGTGCTGCTGCTGGTTTTGACGTATCTAATATCGATGATAATGACAGGTGTTACGGCCCAGGCTTTGATAAAAGATAAAAAAGCACAGGAGGATAAATAATGTCAGAATTTTTATCTGCCTCCCCATATTTTGGTGTTGCGCTTACCCTGGTTATGTTTTTAATTGCCGTATATGTAAACAGACGCTGGCCTGGGGCACTTACCACGCCGCTGTTTTTGGCAACAATTTTGGTTGTGTTGTTTTTAACAACATTTAATATTCCCTATGATGCCTATAACAAAGGTGCCCAATATATTACATATTTTCTGGTCCCTGTTACGGTTTGCTTTGCCGTGCCAATGTATCGCCAGTTGCCCTTGCTGAAAAAGCATGCGCCGGCAATTTTGCTGGCTATGGCAATAGGGGTGGCGGCATCGGTATTCTCTGTATGTATAATATGCGTGCTTTTGGGGTTGGGGGATATTGTCGCGCGCAGCTTGGCCGCCATATCGGTTACAACAGCGATTGCAATCGGCATAACGGAAAAGTTAGGCGGTGTTGTCGCACTGACGGTATCGTCTGTTATTGTAACGGGAATACTGGGCGCATCGGTCAGTGACCTGGTATGCCGGAAATTCGGCCTGACTAATCCGATTGCGCGTGGGCTGGCTATTGGCAATGCATCACATGCGGCCGGCACAACCAAGGCGATGGAAATGGGACCGGTCGAAGGCGCAATGAGCAGTCTTGCAATAGTTATCTCTGGCCTTATGACGGCGGTTGCGGCGCCATTGATTGTGGGGCTGTTTTTTGGAATATAAAAATGCGGCAACTCGTATTCGGTAATTGGTAAAAATCCTATAATTTCTGCGGCTAAGAACGTTTTCCTAAACTAAGTATTGGCATTGAAAGTCAATATTAAACAGGTTATAATTCGTCTGTCTTTAAGCTAAGACATTACAAACCTTGAAAGGAGAAAAAACAGATGAGAGGATTGACCAACTATATTTTAAAACCGTTAACTTTTATCGGCGCTTTGAACTGGGGGCTGGTAGGCTTGTTCGGTTTTAACTTGGTTACGTTTTTGTTTGGGTCGGCGACTGTCGCCAGCAGCATTGTTTACTGCATAATCGGTATTGCAGCATTACTGTGGCTGATTATCATGTTTGTTGACAGACCTATTCGCGGCGACCGATAATACGCAACCAAAATTCATGTCAATTTTGCGCCTCCGTTATTCAAGGGGCGCTTTTTTTTATAATAAATCCTCTTTTCAATCTATTTTGGGCGCGCTATATTTATGACATGAAGCCGTTTGTTGATGCGCATTGCCACTATGATGCCGCTGCCTTTGCTAAGTATTCAGGCGCGGGGTACTTTATATGTAATGCGGCCCGTGAATCTGATTGGGCGCCATTATTGTCCGGCGCGGCACGTAACAGGCATATTATTCCGGCGCTGGGGCTGCATCCGTGGTATGTGACGGCGGCCGCGGACGGCTGGGCCGGTCGCCTGCGCGATATTTTGGAAAAATATCCCGATGTTATGGTGGGTGAAATAGGGCTGGACGCGGGGCGTGAAAATATGGATGTGCAATATGATGCCTTCGTGACACAGTATCAAATGGCCGCGTCATTGGGCCGGGGCGTACATATTCACTGTGTCCGTGCCTGGGATAGGATGACGCATGTCTTAAAAACATGTACGCCGCCGCCAATTGTGGTAATGCATCGCTATTCCGGCAGTGCCCAGATAATGGCCGATTTAATCAGTTCAGATGCAAATATTTATTTCTCTTATAATAACGCCTGTGGTGGACGTCTGCATAATTTGATAGATATAACGCCGTCCGATAGAATATTGGTCGAAACAGATGCCGCCAAGCCGGATTCGGACACAATATTTGACGCAATCTCGCAAATGGCGGCTACGCGTGGTGTGTCAATTGATGAAATGGCGCAAATACTGTATGATAATGGCCAAAAGGTTATAAAAAATGGATAGACTACACAGAACGAGAATGCTGCTTGGGGATTGCGGCATTGCCAGATTAAAAGATGCAACGGTCATGGTGGTTGGCTGCGGGGCGGTCGGTTCTTTTGCGATAGAGGCCCTGGCGCGCAGCGGCATCGGTCATATTATTTTGATAGATAACGATATTGTCGAAGAATCCAACATCAATCGGCAGCTATTTGCACTGGATTCAACCCTGGGCCGTCCCAAGGTAGAGGTTGCCGCCGCCCGTATTCATGATATAAACCCGGAGATTTGTGTAGAGCCGTTGCAGCTGTTTTTTGATAAAGACACGCATTTGGCATCTCGTCCCGATTTTATAATAGACGCAATAGACACCGCGCCATCGAAGATAGCATTGGCGCAGTGGGCGATATCCCATGGTATTCCTTTTATTTCCAGCATGGGTGCCGCCCGGAAAAAAGATATAACGCATATTCGTGTTGCCCGGCTGTCTAAGACAACAGTATGTCCGCTGGCGGCGCGGATGCGTCGTATGGCTCGTGATGCGGGCCTGCCGGATTATGATGTCGTTTATTCGACCGAGCCTGCGGCATCCAATGTCGCGGCCAACCGTACTTTTGGCTCTGTGGTTACGGTCACTGGGGCCTTTGGCCTGATGCTGGCAAATGTTGCTATTATGCGACTATCAGATTCCTGATGCTTAGTTAAATTACCTGTGATATAATATAAGTATGATAGCGGCGGTATTGTTTTTATCACTTTTTGCAGCGCCTATTGTTACGCCGGATGATGTCCCGACGGTAACGCCGGTTTATGCGGGTGTTGCAATCAGCGATGCTGATATCGAAACAGAAACAAAAGAAATTACAGACCCGCCCATGACCGAACCTACGACACCCTTGGTGTCAATAAATACGGATATCTTGGACATGAGCTGGACCGGTGCCATGGATTTAGGTGATCCGATGCTGCGCCCTTCGGGTATTATTCTGCCGTTTTTGGAAAATCATCCGATTGATAATCTGGAGGTAAAATTCAGATTGCTTAATGTAAAGTTCTAAGCCTCGGCTACCACGCGCGCCAGGTCGTCTTCGCCCCAGATTGTTATCCCCAATTCCGTTGCCTTCGCCAGCTTAGAGCCGGCCTCCGCCCCAGCTAGAACAATGTCAGTTTTTGCCGATACGCTTCCTTGCACTTTTGCGCCCATTCGCTCCAGGATTTCCTTTGCCTCATCTCGGGTATATTTGGAGAGCGTTCCCGTCAGAACTATTTTCTTTCCTGCCAATGGTCCTGTCGGCATTGCTGTTTGAACAACTGCATCGCGTACGCGCACCTGACCCAGCAGGCTCTCGATTACATCCGTATTGTGCGAATCCCCAAAGAAAGATGATATTTCATCCGCCATAACATCACCAATGCCGTCAATTGTCTTTAGCTTCCATACCGGTGCGCTGCGAACGGCATCCAGTGTCCCGAATGCATTAGCCAGGATTTTTGCCGTTGCCTGCCCAACCTCTGGAATCCCTATTGCATAAATAAAACGATGCAGGTCAATGTCGCGTGCACGCTCAATCGCATCATTCAGGTTAGATACGGATTTTTCGCCAAACCCGTCCAGCTTTTTTATCTCTTCCCCATGGCTTGATATCAATGTGAATATGTCCGCCGGGCTTTCAATCCAGCCGCGTTCAATAAACAGCTCCAGCTGGCGCGTCCCCAAGCCTTCTATATCAAATCCTTTGCGTGAAACAAAATGCTCCAGTTCGCCTATGCGTTGGGCCGGACACCCCAGTGTATTTACACATCGGCGTGCTACCTGGCCGGCCTCGCGTATTACTGCGCCACCGCATACAGGGCATGTATCGGGAAATTCGAATTCCGGCCCATTAGCTGATTCCGCTACACCAATTATCTGGGGAATGACGTCGCCCGCCCGCTGAACCGTTACCCGGTCGCCAACACGAACCCCCAGGCGTGCAATCTCGTCCGCATTATGCAGTGTTGCGCGCGATACAACAACGCCGCCTATGTTAATCGGTTCTAGCTCTGCGACCGGGGTCAAAACGCCAGTGCGCCCGACCTGAACTGTAATCGCATTAAGGGCCGTAATAGCGCGCGCGGCCGGGAATTTATATGCCACTTCCCAGCGGGGGCTGTTTGAGCGTGCGCCCATTTTCTCCTGCAAATCTATGTTATTTACCTTCAGCACAAGGCCGTCAATATCAAAAGGTATATCCGCCCGCATCATCATTATTTCATTATAGACACGTTGAATTTCATCGATGTTTTCAGCATGATGCGCCCATTGGCGCGTGGTTTTAAAACCCCATGATTCCAGTCTGTCGAAAAACTCACTCTGCGTTTCCCAGTCACGTGATGATATTTCCCCGTATGTATAGCCAAATGCCGACAAACGCCGCGTGGCTGTAATCTCTGGATTTAACTGTCGCAGTGAACCCGCCGCCGCATTTCGTGGATTTGCAAATACTTTGTCACCGCGTTCCGCCGCTTCTTCGTTTAAGGCAATAAAATCCGCGCGCATCATATATACTTCGCCGCGAATTTCAATGACACTTGGGAAATTACCGCGCAGCTTCTGCGGAATATCGGAAATCGTGCGCAGGTTTTCTGTAATGTCTTCGCCGATTGCGCCACTGCCCCGGGTCAGGCCGCGAACCAAAATCCCATTCTCGTAACGGGCAGAATATGACACTCCGTCAACTTTCAGCTCAATAAACAGATTTTTATCCGCCAGCTTGTCAAACCAGTCTGCAACCTCCTTCTCATCAAATACATCGGAAATAGACAGCATTGGAACGCTGTGCGGGTGTGATTTAAACTTGGCGGCCACGGCGGCCCCAACATGCGTAGATGCACCGCGTACGGCCAGTTCTGGATATTCTTGCTCTATCTCCAGCGCGCGGCGCTTTGCCGCATCGTATGTTGCATCATCCACGACGGGTGCATCATTTTGATGATATGCAATATCCCATTCGCTCAGTTTTTTCAGTAAATCCGCATGCTCGCCGCGAACTAATAAATCAGGTGTTTTTGACATGCCACGATTATAGAAAATTCATACCCAGCCACGCAATGGGAAAAAGAATATCAAATAAAAAATCCCGCTATTCGGCGGGATTTTTTAATACTGTAACAAGCGGATTAGTCATCCAAGCCCTTCAACAGGATGTCTTTCAGCTCATTCGGCATCATGCCTGTGGTAGAATATCCACAGTCAACGTGATGTACTTCGCCGGTAACAGCCGATGACAGGTTGCTAAACAGATATACGGCCGCACCCGACACATCATCCAGGGTCATATTACGGCGCAGCGGTGTCTGTTCCGCATTCAGACGCAACATGGCCTTAAAGCCGCCAACACCACTTGATGCCAGTGTCATAATCGGGCCCGCACTGATTGCGTTTACGCGAATGCCGTCGCGACCCAAATCCGATGCCAGATAGCGAACACTGCTGTCCAGGGCGGATTTTGCAACACCCATTACGTTATAGTTCGGCACAGACTTTTCCCCACCGAAGTAGGTAAGCGCCACAACACTGCCACCGTCATGCATCAGCGGTGCCGCGCGACGTGTCAAATCAACCAGTGAATATACCGAAATATCCATTGTATTTTTGAAGTTTGCGCGTGTTGTGTCGGCATAGCGACCACTTAGCTCGTTTTTGTCAGAAAACGCGATTGCATGCAGAACACCGTCCAGGTGCCCCCATTCTTTCTCGATTGCGGCGAACAGTGCATCCATTTGCTCATCGTTTTGTACATTGCATTCCTGTACGAACTTGGCATCAATGGATTCTGCCAGCGGGCGAACGCGCTTTTCCAGATTAGGCATAGCATACGGCATTGCGATTTCAGCCCCTTCTTCATGGGCGCGTTTAGCAATAGCCCATGCCATAGACCAGTCGTTTGCAACGCCTGTAATCAGAATCTTTTTCCCTTTCAGTAACATATTTAAATCCTTTTTCATCATATTGGACGGTAAAAAATATAGCATTAAATATAATAAATTGCAATAGATGAAAAAAAGACTTGAAATACAGGAAAAAAGGTTATAAGATATGCGGGCAATTCGGGCATAGTTCAGTCGGTAGAACAACGGACTGTTAATCCGTATGTCGCTGGTTCGAGTCCAGCTGCCCGAGCCAAAGATTTGCACACCGCCCACCTTGGGCGGTTTTTTGTTTGGTTTTCTAATCATGTCTTGTCCAGCAGCCTTGATTGAAAGATAATTGTTTATTTAATTTAGAAATGTTCAAATTATCTTTGAAAT
>WSMU01000046.1 GCA_013316395.1 Alphaproteobacteria bacterium
TAATAAAAATTTACATTCCTATATTGACAAAAGAATGTTTTGTGCCTATATTTACAGGAGAAGAGGGAAAAATGTTTGCATTACGCCTGATTTTAATCGCCGCTGTTACCGCCGCACCAATCGCGACATATGCCGCGCCGCGCAATAATAACACCTGCGATAACCCTATATATAAAAAGAATCATCCCTACGAATGTAAAAAGATTTCCAAAGGCTGGATTGGCGCCGGCCTGGCACTGGGCGGCGCCGCGGCCGCGGGTGCTGCGATGGCTTTTGCCGGCGGCAGTGGTAGTGGCGGCAGTAACGCCGGCCCGATGCCTACAATGAATTCGTATGACTATGTCGGTGCCGACGTCAGCGCGGCCCACATCGCATCCGTTATGTCACGCGAAGACTATGACAAAAATCACAAACAATACGACAGCATACGCCTGGCCTACTCGCTGGCACGTGGATATACCGGCAAGGGCTCGACTATCGCGGTTCTGGATGCTAATTCATGGCATGGCAACGCAGTGGCGGCTATTGCCGCGGGCCCGATTGCCGCAGATGCAACAGTTGAAAAATATAACATTGCCGGCGCTAATAATAAATTCTTTTCCTATGCCGAAATTGGCGATGTTGTGGCACACGCCTCAGATGCCGATATTATAAACGCCAGTTGGAATACAGAAATGCGCGCGACCCAGATTCGTTCGCGCCAACAACTGGAACGCCTAACCGACAAAAACTTTATCGATAATCTGGCCGCCGCCGCCGGCAACGGCACAATCTTTGTATGGGCCGCCGGTAACGAAGGGCTTAGCCAGTCTGGTGCACTGTCTGCGCTGCCGCGCGTTGTACCTGAGATGAAGGGCCACTTTATCAATGTTGTTGCATGGGATGATACGCGCGCTGGTCTGGCCGATTACAGCAATGCGTGCGGCGAAACCATGGAATATTGCATCACGGCGCCGGGCACCGGTATCGACAGTGGAAATCGCGTTGTATCAGGCACATCTTTTGCAGCCCCGATTGTATCGGCGGCCGTCGCGGTTATCCGTGAAGCATTCCCATACATGACCGCCCCCCAGATAACAGACCTGTTGCTGACAACGGCACGTGATTTGGGCACACCGGGCGTTGATGCCGTATATGGTCACGGCATGCTGGACCTGGAACGCGCAACGCGCCCGGCAGGTGCCGCAACAGTACCGCTGGCCGCGGGCGGCAGTGCGCCGCTGCGCGCGGCACATGTGCCGGGCCAAATCGGCCGCAAACTGCGCGGTGCCGATTTAAAGCTGGCGTTTGTTGACGACTATGGCCGCGCGTTCGAAACAAATCTTAACGACCATATCAAAATCAAAAACCGTGGGCGCGCCCTGGAATTCCTGCGCAGCAATAACAAAACCAGCGCAAACGCGGGCCCGATTGAATTCGGATTTCGCCGAAGCGAATTCCTGGCCGCGGACGGTCTGTTGGGTACAGACGAAAATACAACGATAAGCTTTTTGGCAATGCCCCTGGAATTTGATGCCGGCGACGCCAAAATATTCCTGCGCCCGGAAATAGGTGCAACCCACCCGCGTGGCCGTACAGATTCCATGATTACAAAATTTTCCGGCATATATACCGCATCTTTCTCCGCCGGCGCCCGTATTGGCGACTGGGGTGTAAAAATGGCGATGAATGATATGATTCTATCGGGCGATATGTATATGCGCATGCCAACAGGCCGCGCAGCAGACGGCGCCCTGATGTTCCAGGATGCATCCACATCACTGGCCGGTGCCGCCGCGGTTGAATACTCGCTGACGTACAAGTTTGTAACAGCGGCATTCGTTGATAACCCAACCGGCACAGATGAATTCTTTATTGTTGCCAAAAAGGCAATGGCGTTTTAATTACGCCACTGCCCCCGATGTGGCCGGCGCAATACCATTTAGCTCTATGAACTTGGTCAACGTATCGCGATGAACACGCAGACGCCGCGCAATCTCGTATTTACTGCTGCCCTTGCTTAGCTTTTGTATAATGTACTTCTCGCGCCCCTCGAGCTTGCATGCATTACTGCTGCCGCGCGGACGGCCGACATGCTTGCCCTCAGACTTTAAACGTGCCAGAGCCTCTTTGGTTCTCTGGGATATCAGATTTCTTTCAATTTCTGCAGATAAACCAAACGCAAACGCTAAAACCTTGCTGGTTATATCAGACCCCAGACGATAATTGTCTTTAATGGTCCATACGCGCGCACCTATATCCATACAGTGATGTAAAATACGCATAATCTGCAACAAATTACGCCCCAGGCGCGATAGCTCGGATGCGATAATCAAATCATCCTTTTTAACCTTTTTTATCAAACGCCCCAGCTTTCGCTTGTTCAGCTCCTTGGTCGCGGAAATTGTTTCCTCTATCCAGCTGTCTATTACCAAGCCCTGCTTTTCGCAAAAACGCTCTATTTCAAAACGCTGATTTTCAGTGGTTTGATGGTCTGTTGAAACACGTATGTAGCCATATATCATGATACTATTCCTTTTGTCTGTTGGCATAAAAACATTGCCCTCCGGACTGACGCACAGAACTTTTATAACACACTGTTTTAACTAAATAATTAGGA
>WSMU01000047.1 GCA_013316395.1 Alphaproteobacteria bacterium
TCTTTATAATATTCATATCCTAGTTTATTGGCATTTTCATCCCTGGTGTCCCTATATCTTTTTGCCCAATACAAATCGTTTTTTAGCCTATTCAGCTCATAACTAACCTCTGGTAAATCCACTATAATTTGGTTTGAAATACTCCTTATTTCATCCATATTGGAATCATCTTTAAAGACATAAATTTTGCGATTTTTATACGTTTGTTCTGTTTCTTTCTTATATTCTAACACCTCATCTAAATTATCTCGCAGATTTTCTATGCACTGAAACAAATTTGCCAATAAAATATTTAAGGTTTTTATTTTTTTCTCATCCTCTATTTTCTTATCATCTTTCAATTTGTCTCTTCGTCCCATATAATATAAACACAACGCACCAAACATAGACAAATATGCAGGAATGGTTGCAGCAAGAACCGTTTCCCACTGACTAGGCTTAAAAACATCCGCTAACAACAAAATATCTGATGTCGGCATTCCCATAGTTAATTCCAAAGCCATCGCTTATCCCTTATTTTTATTGCATAGTATATAGGAATGAATGGAGTGACTTCAAGTAAATTGCCCTAGAGAAAATGTACAAAGTATGCTCGGGCACGAAATTTAGCATGTTTGGTCAGGATAACAAGCATACACAGGTACCTTTGCGTATAAAAATCCCCGGAATCCGGGACAATAAAAAACATCCCGCGGGATTACCGTGGGATGTGCTATATTCCTGGCGGAGACGAAGGGATTCGAACCCTTGATACCGTTGCCGGTATACTACATTTCCAATGTAGCGCACTAGACCAACTATGCGACGTCTCCAAATCCTTTATTCATCTACTTCTTCACACATCTTTTAGTACCTTCTTGTTATTAAATAGTGAATTATTCTGCAGATATTTCGGCCTCTGCCGCCGTTTCCACCGGAGTTTGATTATCCTCTTCAATCAGAGCATTTTCCAATTCTGCATCAATTTCACGCAACAGCGGGTCCTCACTGCCAATTTCCAGCGACGCCTCATCAGCAGACGGCATCGGGGATTCCTTGTACGACTGAACAAACTCATGACGGACATTGTTTACATCCAACTTGCCGCTGGCAATTTCACGCAACGCAACAACCGTCGGCTTGTCATTCGTTTTTTCAACAACGGATTCTGCACCGCCGTTTAAGTCACGAACACGCTGAGACGCCAGCATTCCAAGCTCATAACGGCTTTCTACAAATGGTAATGTATCTGAATTCGTTGTACGGGCCATTTCAAATCCTTTGTTGAAATCGTTTTTAACCCCGCTATAATGCCCTAAGGATGTGAAAAATGCAAGCAGAAAATAATAAAAACGATATTCGCACGTTATCCTTTGGGTGCAGACTAAATTCCTTGGAGGCGGAAAAGATTCAATCCATGCTGTGCGGGGTCATCAATACAGCAATAATAATAAACACATGTGCGGTAACCGCCGAAGGTGAACGGCAATCAGGGCAAGCCGTCAGAAAAATTGCACGTGAAAACCCGGGTGTGCCCTTGTTTGTAACCGGATGCGCGGCAACACGCAATCCGGCACTGTTTACAGAAATTGCCGATACTGTTGTCATTCCAAACAGCGAAAAATTAAGATTGGGTGCATATATAGATGCAATCGCCGCCATGCCATGCAATTTTAGCGGCGCACAAATAGTCTGCTTTAATCATAGCACCCCGAAAATGTCAAAGCAGTTTATACAGGTTCAAAACGGCTGTAATCACAAGTGTGCATATTGTGTAACGCGCCTGTTGCGGGGGGCGGCAAAATCCTTTGACTACCGCGATATATTATCCGAGGCGCATGCGGCAATTCGAAACGGTTTTGCGGAAATAGTTTTAACCGGAGTCGACATTGCAAGCTATGCCGCAGATGGAATGCTGATATCCGATGTATGTCGGGCATTACTGCGGGACGAACCGGGGATACGGCGCCTGCGGTTGTCATCTATGGACCCTGCGTCACCCGAAATATTCAAAATAATGGATTTAATGGCCCAAGAACCGCGAATGATGCGACACATGCATTTGTCCATGCAGTCCGGTTCCGACACTGTTCTGCGCTCAATGGGGCGGCGACACAGTGCGGCATTGGTAAAAAAAATCGCCGAGCATGGCCGCGCAATCGGATGCACGTTTAGCTGGGATATTATATGTGGATTCCCGGGTGAAACAGACGAACTGTGGGCCCAGACAATGAACTTAGTCCGAGAAACCCGCCCCATAAAAGTTCATGCCTTTCCTTTTTCGCCCCGCCCCGACACACCGGCCTTTGACATGCCGCACCAAATACCGCGTGACATATCAAAAAAACGCGTAAAAGAAATATCTGAGACGGCGGCCCAGTTCCGCATGGAGTTTATGCAGCGCAAGCGCGGTCAAACCGTTCAGGTTTTAGTCGAAGAAAACAACACCGCCCGCGACCAGCATGATATTGCCGTAAAAATCTCATCCCCTGAAATACCGGCCCGCACAGTTTGCGACGTTGTTTTAACAGACATAAAAGGTGATGCTTTTGTTGCCACAGCCGCATAAAAAACGGTTGCCAACGATGCCCCATTACTGCTAGGA
>WSMU01000048.1 GCA_013316395.1 Alphaproteobacteria bacterium
TTGATAATCTTGACAAAATATTAGTCAATTTTATGACCCAAGGCAAGCGAATAATTACAAAGGCATATCGTCGGGCACACCTATTGCATGATTAAACTTTGCACGACTGGCATCATCTGATTCATCAGACGGCACAGAAATCATCGCACCGATTTTCTTTTCCAACTCCGCATACGATTTTATTAGCGCATCTGTATTAACGGTGCCGTCCTTATTCAGAAATTTTTCAGGAATCTTGTCCATATTTTTTTCCTTTTGTTTTATTTGTTTTGTGCAGGAAATAAACTCCCCCCAATGTAAAGACTGCCTGCAGCATTGCGAACAGGTCACTATCACCAACCAAATAAGCGGCAACGGCTGATAAAATTCCAACGGCCGAAACTATGTGCGTGCGCCTATTGCGCAAAAAACCGCCGCGAATGATTTTATCAATCATTGTTTATCACCCCCCCTTGGTCGTTATAGATAAAATAGAATATCGTTTATTTCCGTTATATAGCCGCAAGATGTCGCCCAATCCGGAATTTGGCAGCCATGATGAAAGCGCGTTGCCCCACAGCACCAGTCCCCCAGCAAACCGTTCTGCATCTTCTGTACAACCCGCAGACACATTTGAAACGCACTGCTGTCCGCCCGCACCTGCCACAGCTTGTTTCGCGGCGACGCAGGATTACGAGATGTAAAAAGCTGCACATCGCGAACAATCTCAAGGGGGGCGCATCCTCTGGCATGCGCCGCATTGGCAATCATGGATGCCATTGCCTCGACCGCCCGCAGTGACACAGCCGCGGTCTCGGCATAAACCGCGCGTGCAATTTCATATCTCTCTTTGCGTGATTCATCCGGATTATTGATAATGGTCAATTGCATCATGCGCCCCCTGTTTCGCGTGTATAAAAAAAGACCCGTGCGAATCGACGGGTCAAAAATAAACAAAAAAAATCCGCAACATGTTGCGGGCAAAATCTTTACTGTTTATGTATTACATATTATCACAAATCAGATAATAAGTCAATACATTATTTTTCATTAAGCGTAATTTCATCACCATATACCAATAAATCATTACCGTCACAGTTTAAAATCAGCGCACCCTGTTCATTTATACCGTGCAACTGCGCATGCATTCCGCGATATTGAACAATCTGGTTAAGGCCATGCGCCAAATCCATCCAGCGACTGCGAACATTTGCAAAATCGCTCCCACGCCATATATCTAAGTTTTTCATAATCAGCGCCAATACATCCATTACGGTCGCGGAACAATATCTTTGCAGACGTGTTGTCTTATACCCCGCGCTAACCGTTGGATTGGATTTTATATTAACGCCGATTCCAACCACAACAAAATCACCAACATATTCTATTAAAATACCGCATATTTTTTTACCGCCCACCATTATATCGTTCGGCCATTTTATTCGCGCATCCACCCCAAGTGCCTGCAAGCTTTCCGCGACCGCGACCGCCACCGCATACGAGCATCGCGCATCACGTGTCGGCGCATCGAAAATAAAACTGACATATAAATTACCGTGATGCGATACCCATGAACGGCGGTATCGTCCGCGACCGGCGCTTTGGGCGGCAGCAACGATGGCGGTATGGTCGGCGGCGCCACGGCGTTCAATCAAATCATGCGCATATATCTGCGTACTGGGGATTTTTCCAAAAAATAAAAGCTTATAGTTTGCCAAGACGGTAAACCCCATTATCGTTTATTATAAAATCGCGACCATAGGCGCGGCGCAGTTGATATATGGCAGTATCAACTGTATGAGTGGCAGCATTAGGTGAATACCCCAGCGCACTTCGTATTTCCGGGGCGCGCATTCCACCGGTTTTATATAGCAGTGTTACAATCTGTCCCTGCATACGTGGTAATATAACTGATGTGCCAAAAATTTTTTTCATTATTCCGGAATTATCAACCGCAGCCAGTATCAATGCTTTTAATTCCATAGGGCTAACATTTGGCGGCACATCCAAAGCATCAAAGTTTATATCGGATGAATTCGGCGCATCTAAAACGCTTGCCCCAAAGTCACTTAGAATTTGGCGCCATAACACATCAGAGGTATATATCCTAACACCTTTTAACATACTATATAGAATAAACATGCGGCAAGGCCCTGTCCATAAAAAAAGCCGCCATGATAATCATGGCGGCCGGGCGTCAGAACCTGTTTATTTTGTCAACGTTCGGGCTCTTGGTCGATATACTTGGTAAAATCCTGTATCTTCGACCCAGTTGATGATAATATTTTAGATATGCTATTGGTAGAAGGCCACCGTGGTTGTCCTTCCTTGGACCAACGCTTGCTTTTGTTAAAGGTCGTCGGGTCCAATCCACTGCATTTTGCCAGGCCTGAACAAGACATATTATGAGCCATGGCAAAGCGTTCTATTGCGCGCCAAACATCTTCGTGTGTCATTTTCCATCTCCTGTTATATTAGTATCGCTCCCCCTGATGATGGCTGAGGAACAAATACTAATTCAAAAAAATTTTATGAAAATTAGCCTGTCCTTACAACAAGTAGCT
>WSMU01000049.1 GCA_013316395.1 Alphaproteobacteria bacterium
TATCAAAAAATACTTGATTTTTCGGGGGCGCTGCGCTATTATCGGCGTACGCGCCATGCGCGAATAACACAACCGTTGTGCCTAAAATTTCTGTCCAAGATATATTTGGTCTGATGCACACGGTGAGGATAACAACAGAAAAAAGGATAAAAATCATGGCATTGCCAACCTTTACAATGAAGCAGCTGATGGAAGCAGGCGTTCACTTTGGGCACCACACTCGTCGCTGGAATCCGCTGATGACACCGTACGTTTACGGCGTAAAAGATAAAATTCACATTATCAACTTGAACAAGACGGCACCGCTGCTGCATCGCAGTTTGGTCGCGTTGGAGGCTATTGCGGCCGCCGGCGGCAAGGTTCTGTTTGTTGCGACAAAGCACCAGGCAAAAGATATTGTTAAAGATGCGGCGGAACGCTGCGGCCAGTATTATGTTAACAACCGCTGGTTGGGTGGTATGCTGACAAACTGGACAACGGTATCCCAGTCTATTCGTCGTCTGAAAAAGATGGAAGCAGACATTGAAAACGCGGACAAATTGGGCCTGACTAAGAAAGAAGTCGGCGTCATGACCAAGGAAGTTGAAAAGCTGCGCAGCATTTTTGGCGGTATTCTAGAAATGCACGGCACACCCCAGGCGATGATTGTAATCGATGTGCCGCGTGAAATGAACGCCGTACGTGAGGCAAAGACCCTGGACATTCCGACGGTTGCAATCTGCGATACGAATGCGAATCCGGAAATGGTCGATTACCCGGTACCGGGCAACGACGATGCGGCCCGTGCGACCCAGCTGTACTGTGACTTGTTCGTAGATGCGATTTTGTCCGGTATTGAAAAGCGCCTGGGTGGCGTCGCCGGCAAGAAAGTAGAATCCGATATGAAGGCGGCCGCGGCCGATGATTTCGAATCGGAAACAAAAGAACGCGAAGCGCGTGCAAAGTCCAAAATGACCGAAGCTCGTGCAGAACGTCGCGGCAAATTGGCCGAAAAAGCGGATAAATAATCAATCCCTGTGGCGTCCGGGCGTATGTCCGGGCGCCGGCGGGAATATCAATCAAATAATTAACGGGAGAAGACAATGGCAGAAATAACAGCAAAATTGATTCAGCAGCTGCGTGAAAAAACATCCGCCGGTATGATGGATTGTAAGAAAGCGCTGACTGAAAATAACGGCGATATCGAGGCCGCTGCCGATTGGCTGCGCCAGAAGGGTATCGTAAAGGCCGCGTCCAAGGCGGGCCGCGTTGCGGCATCGGGCCTGGTTACGGTTGTAAAATGCGATAACATGGGCTGCGTTGTTGAATTGAACGCAGAAACAGATTTCGTTGCAAAAAATGACAAGTTCCAGAAGTTGGTTGCGGATGTTGCCGCACGCGCGCTGGAACTGAAGGGCGATTTTGATGCAACGCTTAGCGCGGTTAAAGACGATATTGCCGCCACGATTTCCACAATCGGTGA
Organism: Alphaproteobacteria bacterium; assembly: GCA_013316395.1. Classification (GTDB taxonomy): domain Bacteria; phylum Pseudomonadota; class Alphaproteobacteria; order Rs-D84; family Rs-D84; genus Enterousia. The sequence goes on from WSMU01000049.1 coordinate 1,463, forward strand.
AAACATGAATCTGCGCCGTATTGCAAAGGTAGCGGGCGACCATATCTATACTTACGTTCATAATGCCATGGTTCCCGGCATGGGCCAGATTGGTGTTGCGGTCGCAATTGACGGCAATGGTGCTGGTATTGATGAAATCGGCCCGAAAATCGCAATGCATATTGCCGCGAACAAGCCGGAATTCATGACAATCGCTGACGTTGACCCGGTGGCGGTAGAACGTGAAAAGAAAGTGTTTATCGAATCGGGTGCCACCGCGGGCAAACCGGAAATGGTTGTTGAAAAAATGGTTGCGGGCCGTATTTCCAAATACTATGCGGAATCCGTACTGGAAGAACAGCCGTTCGTTATGGACCCGTCGAAAAAGGTTAAGGATGTTGTCGCCGAAGCCGGCGGAAAACTGGCCGGTTTTGCGTACTATGTCCTGGGCGAGGGTATCGAAAAGCAAGAAGATAACCTGGCCGACGAAGTCGCCAAGATGCTGGGATAAAGTAAGGCTTGGTGTTAGGAAAACGAATAAATCCGGTTTTTGCCGGATTTATTATTGCAGTGGTGATTAGAATGGAAAGTTATAAAGCAGGGGCGGTAACGCCCAATGGGTACGGTTTTTTGACGGTGTGGCTGCGTAATGGCAGGGTTGCGCCCGTGCATATTCCGGATACGTATTTGGGATATCTAAAGCGTGGAATGCGTGTATTTGTGCATCGTAATCGCGGTGGCACCGCGGTTGCGTACAGCTTTGGTGGATATATGTATTTTAATATGATGCCAACGACACGCGATACGGCGTATCAGTTTATTCAAAACTTTAAAGACATATACAGCGGCAGCCTGGACAGTGTGGTATTTAAGTATGAGCTGAACAAGGCCCTGCGCAAGCTAGAGATGCGTCCGACGCGCAGTGCGGTAACGAATATCATGCTGTATAAAGATGCGCACCGAAAATATCAGGTGCAGCGCTAACGCGGCGTGCCGGCTTGATTATTTCCCGGCGGCAATGCGGCCCGGTACCAGCACCAGAGCCGGGGATAGCGCCGCCGGGCCATAAAGTGTAAGACATTAAG
>WSMU01000021.1 GCA_013316395.1 Alphaproteobacteria bacterium
GGATTTGAGTCCTAATAAACCAAGTAAAGTGTAAGACTAAAAGGGAGAGGGGAAATGAACCATTTAGACTTGTGGTGCGCAATTGACCGTTTCGCGCATAGTTTAAATTTATCTTGTTCGGGTCTGGCAAGGAAAAGCGGCCTGGACGCAACCACATTTAACAAAAGTAAAAGATGGACCTGTTATGGTAAGCCGCGTTGGCCTTCGACGCACAGTCTGGCCAAGATTCTGGAATCTACGGGAACATCGTTGGAAGACTTTTTAAAATTTATGCCCGGTCCCGGCGAAAGCTGCCGCGGCTAAGCGTCTGTGGGATATGTAAAACAGACCCCTTTATGGGGCTGTTTTTTTTATTGCCATTAAACTATGGCGCCGGAAAATCTTTTTGTGATATAATTCTGCAAAAAGGAGAAATATTTGCCTCGTGCTCGGCTGGAAAACATACAAGAGGAAAAAAAGCGCCCGTCACTGCGCATGCGTTTGCTGATGGGGCTGCTGAATATAATTATATTGTCGGTTGTTATTTTGGCTGGATATGTGGCGGTGGTGTTTTTGCGGATGCCATCGCTGGATGATATATTGCATGAAACGCGGCCGGCGGCGATTGTATTTTTGGACCGTAATGGCAATGAAATCCGCAGTGCGGGTCGTATAATGGGTATGCCGGTATCAACGGATTCTGTCCCGCCCCATGTATGGCAGGCAATTGTAGCAATCGAAGATAAGCGTTTTTTTCAGCATGGCCCGGTCGATATCCGCGGCATTATGCGTGCGGTTATATCGAACATAGTTCATGGTCGTGTGGCGGCGGGGGGCTCATCTATAACACAGCAGACGGCAAAAAATGTTTTCCTATCGCGCGAGAAAAAGCTGTCCCGCAAGGTACAAGAGCTGATTTTATCATACTGGCTTGAAAACAGGTTTGATAAGAATCAGATTCTAGATTTGTATATGAATCGTGTGTCGTTGGTTGGGGGGATGCGTGGTATTGATGCGGCGGCCCGTGTTATGTTTCAAACATCGGCGCGTAATTTATCCCTAGCCCAGGCGGCGCAAATCGCCGCAATGCTAAAGGCACCTACAACATACAGTCCGCTAAAAAATCCGGAAAAAAATATAGCGCGTGCACGCGTTATCCTTCAGGAAATGGTCCGCCAGGGATATGTAACCCTGAACCAGGCGCGCGCGGCGGCGGCGGAATTGGCCCCTGCGCAGCCGGCACCCGATACAAACCTGTATCGTTATTGGACGGATTTCGTTTTGGACGAAACGCGCTCCCGCATTGGTGGTTTCCATTCTGATTTGTATGTTTATACAACGATGGATATGGGACTCCAGGAACGAATTGCCGCGATTTTGCCGGCGCATATTGGTGAATACCAGGGGGCGGTTGTCGCAATGGAACATGACGGGGCAATTCGTGCAATGTCCGGTGGCGCCGACTACCAGGCCAGCCAGTATAACCGCACCCTGGCCATGCGCCAACCCGGCAGCAGCTTTAAGCCCGTTGTCTATATGGTGGCACTGGAGCAGGGGCTGACCCCTGATAGTTATGTTAATGACTCGCCCTTTGCAATTGGTGACTATAACCCAAAAAATTATAACGAGCGTTATTATGGCGATATTCCGCTGTCGGTTGCGTTTGCAAAAAGTGTTAACTCCGTACCGCTTAAGCTGACAGAGGAATATGGCATAGACGCTGTCTTAAATATGGCTGGGCGCCTGGGGGTGGGGACCCAACTGCGCCGGGAATATTCCACGGTATTGGGGGCGTCGGAGATGTCGCTGCTGGACCTGACGACAATTTATGCGGTTATATGGAATAACGGTGAGTCCGTTCGCCCTTATTCGATTACAAAAATAACAGACCCGTCTGGCAAAGTTTTGTATGAACGCAATCCTTCTGATGCGATTACGGTTATTGGGGGGCAAACTGTCGAATATATGACACAAATGCTTTATGATGTTATATCAACCGGTACCGGTCGCCGTGCAAATGCACCGGGTGTCCTTGGGGGCAAGACCGGTACCAGCAACGAAAACCGCGATGCATGGTTCGTTGGTGCCACGGCTGATTTGGTAATAGGTGTATGGGTTGGCAATGATAACTTTACCCCTATGTCATCAAAAATTACAGGTGGCACAATACCTGCGGAAATTTTTCGCTATATCGTGGAATAATTGTTTGATTTAAAAATTTTTTTAGTTTATAACGCGTTTTGAAAAACGGGGGACTTATATAATGCACGCTAAATTGCCAAAATCTTTATGGCGTTTTTATTTAAATTATGGATTAAAAGGCTATTGGTGGTTGCTGGCGATATGGGTATTTGCTGTTATTATTACAACTGCCGACCGCGTACTACAGCCTCTGATGCAGGGGTGGGGCGTGGGTATGTTTGAGGCGACAGTTCCCGCCGGGATGAGCTTCTTGGCATATGCAATGCCAACGATTATTCTGGTAACTGCGATAAATGTTACTATTTCATGTGGCGCAGTTCTTCGACAGTGGGCGATGCATCATTTGGTTCCAAAAGCGGACCGACGCATGTCCGAAACTCTGACATCATATATCCACGGCCAGTCGATGGCCTTTTGGAATGGGCGCATGGCGGGCCAGATAAAGAACCAGATGAATTATATCTCGGATGGTTTTTCAGGCCTATCAGACATAGTCACCAGTTTTTTCCGTTCCTTAACAATTATTTTGAATGGTGCGCTGCTGTTACAGGTAAACCGTTATGTGGCATATATGTTTATTGGCGTGATAGTGTTGCGAATCCTGTTTGCTTGGAAAATGTACAAGCCGATGAAGGCAGCGTCCAAGGGGCGCTCGACCGCGGGCAGTTCATTGTCAGGTAAACTGGTTGACAGTATTTCAAACTTTTCCGTTGTGAAACTGTTTGCGCGCGGCACGTCCGAAGAAAAGCATCTGGCGCCATCGCGTGAAACGTATGTTCAGGCGCGGCTGCACAATTCTTTTCTGCAGCGTGTTTTCTGGGCGGTGCCCGGCCTGCTGTGGGATGTTTTGTTTGGGGTAACATTGGCACTGTGTGCGTGGCTTTTCATGCAGGGCCAGATGTCTATTGCGGATGTCGTTGTTACAACAGGTGTATATTTCAGCGTTATGGGCACAATAAGCCAGCTGATAGATGTGCTGCCAAATATTATCGATAAAGTTGGTGCCGCGTCCAAGGCATATGATGAACTGGTTGTGCCAATCGAGGTTACAGACATCGAAAATGCGCCGGCACTGGTTGTGCCACACGGCAAGATAGAATTTAAAAATGTCTGGTTCCGCTATGGGCCTGGGCGTCGCTGGATTTTACGTGATTTTAATCTGACGATAAATCCGGGCGAAAGTGTGGGCTTGGTCGGTGCATCCGGTGCGGGTAAAACGACGTTGGTAAATCTGCTGATGCGGTTTTATGACCCGACCCGCGGCCAGATATTGATAGACGGCCAGGATATCAGAACCGTATCCCAGGATTCATTGCGTCAAAACATCGCCTTTATCCCCCAAGAGCCGACGATGTTCAATCGCACGATTGGGGAAAATATTGGATATGGCCGCGAAAGCGCGACTTTGCCGCAAATACGCGCCGCGGCGCGTCGTGCCGCGGCGGATAAATTTATCCTGGGGGCGGAAAAGGGCTATGACACACTGGTTGGGGACCGTGGTATGAAATTGTCCGGCGGCCAGCGCCAGCGTATCGCAATCGCACGTGCGTTTTTGAAAGATGCGCCTATTTTAATATTGGATGAGGCGACATCCGCACTTGATTCCGAGACGGAGGTCGCAATTCAAAAGTCATTCGAAGAACTGGCCCAGAACCGCACAACAATCGCGATTGCGCACCGCTTGTCCACTTTGCGCAATATGGACCGTATTGTCGTAATGCGTCATGGCAAGATAATAGAGCAGGGCACGCATCGCATGCTGGTTCGCCGGGCCGGTGCTTATGCACGTCTGTGGAAAATGCAGTCCGGTGGCTTCATACAGGAATAAAAAACAGTTTTGTATCCAGACGCTATTTATGATATAATACGTAGCATGAGAAAAAGAATATTTTGCATATTATCGGTGCTATCATGCCTTGTAGCCACGCCTGCGGCGGCTAATTGGGAATATTCCGGCACATATTTGGGTGACGGCTATTATTCTGATGACGGGTCGCGATTTGTAATGTCTGTTCGTGGCGGTGCTTCGTTTGGCTTTGGCTCCATAAAGAATGAGGTCGGCTCCCTTACTACGGAATACTATGTAAATCCGGGTGACGGAATGGTTATATCGGCCGCATATTATGATGCCTGTGTCAAGGGCGGCGGCTGTGATGGATTCCTGTATGCCGGTATGGGGGATTTGGCGGATGTAAAACCGGCCAGTGATTTTTCCGAATTTTCATTTGCCGCCGGTGCATCGCTGGGGTGGACGATACCTAATCGTCCCCAGTGGCGACTGGAGGTAGGCTGGGACCATATTACGGAAATGGAATACAACCAATCGCCGCTGTTTGACGGTGATTTGCCATTGACGGGTGGCGATGTGTCGGATGTTGTCATCATTGCCCAAAGCGGCAGTGCCCAGTCTAAAATTTCCACAGATATAATCAGTGCTATGGCGTTTTACGACTTTTTTGACGGTCTGCAAAAGCCGGTGCGCAAGGTTATTCCCTATGTCGGTTTTGGTATCGGATATGCCGACAGTAAAACAACGCTGAACCTGTCTGACTTGTATGGGGATTTATCGACATCTGTTGACCTTCAGAATTTTGGTGAGGCTGATGACTATGGCGTGGTTCAGTTTTATCGCTCCAAGACCAGTTCGTCGAACATTACGGGGCTGGTGGCGCTGGGGCTGTCGTATGGTATAACAGAAACGATGTTTTTTGATTTTGGGGCACGTGTGGCATATATCCCAAAGATAAAGTGGGCATTGACAAACAAGGATGACACCCGTACCCGTGACTGGTTCAGTGCCGAAAGCATGATTTATGCAAACATAATGCTTGGGCTGCGGTTCGAGTTTTAACAAAGCCCCGGACGGGGCTTTGTTTTTATTCTGTTTTTGTTCCGAATTTTCCGCGACCTATTTGGCGGTATGACAGTGCCTCCGCCAGGTCGGCGATATCGACATCCGCCGCCCCGCGCAGGTCTGCAATCGTGCGCGCAATTCGTTTTATTCGGTTATAGCCGCGTGCGGACATTCCCATTTTTTCCGCGGCGGTATTTAAGAATTCTGTCGCCGCCTGGGACAGGTTTGCCGCCGCATCCAAATCCGGCCCATCTAGATATGCGTTAATTTTTCCCTGGCGTGCAATCTGGCGCGCGCGTGCGGCTATGACGCGTGCGCGAACAGTGGCGCTGTCTTCGCCGGGTGCATCTGTTGCCACGCGTTGCATTTCCCATGGATTTACCGCGTCAACATCAACATGCAGGTCAATTCTGTCCAACAGCGGCCCGGATATCTTGTTCTGGTATGCCTCTGCGCATCTGGGGGCGCGGGAACACGACATTGCGGCATTTCCCAAATGCCCGCACGGGCACGGATTCATGGCTGCAATTAGCTGGAACCGCGCAGGATATGTCGCGTTACGACGTGCGCGCGAAATCATTATTTGTCCGGATTCCATTGGTTGGCGCAATATTTCAAGTGTTGTGCGATTAAATTCAGGTAATTCATCTAAAAACAGCACACCATTATGTGCCAATGATATCTCGCCTGGGCGTGCGTCTCCGCCGCCGCCGGCCAATGCGACGGCGCTGGCCGTGTGGTGAACGCTGCGGAACGGTCTGTTTTGTACCAAGCCGCGGCCATTTAGCTGGCCCGCGATTGAATATATCGTTGATGTTTCAAGAACTTCTTCGGGTGTCATTGCCGGCATAATCGTCGCCAAACGTGACGCCAGCATTGTTTTACCCGACCCGGGCGGTCCAATCATCAGCATTGCATGACCGCCCGCAGCGGCTATTTCCAGCGCACGTTTTGCTGCGGCCTGGCCGTGAACATCACGCAGGTCAATATTGGCTTCTGCCGGGCTGGTGGCTGGCTCTGCCATGGGTGGCTGCAGTGGTGCCAACTCCTTAAAATGATGCACCAGGTCCAGAACATGCTGCGGCGCCAGTATGTTGGGATTAGCGCTAAGTGCCGCCTCCGGCCCACATGATGCGGGGCATATTATGCCCATGCCATGGCGCGTCGCCCAAACCCCGGCTGGTAAAACACCCTCTGTTTTTACGATTGTGCCGCTAAGGCCGACTTCGCCCATAATAAGGTACTTAGACAGTTTTTCTTCCGGCAGAGCACCTATGGCGCACATAATCGCGCATAATATCGGCAGGTCAAAGTGTGCCCCTGATTTTTCCACATCCGCCGGTGACAGATTAACAGTCAGCTTTTTCGGTGGTAATGATAAATTCAGCGCCGCCAGTGCGTTGCGAACACGTTCCGCGGATTCTTTGACCGCACGGTCCGCCAGGCCGATAATCTTAAACTCAGGTTTTGCCAGTCCGGATGACAACTGGACCTGAACATCAATAGGTGTTATGTCCAGTCCGTTGAATATAATGGAATTTAAAGAAATCATATTCGCATATTATAGCTTGCGCATTTTTAATTCAAGTTATAAAATACGCGCAAACAAAAGGACGGAAAACTATGCCAAAAAATAAGAATGTTGCACGAGAATGGTTTAATACACTGTTCTATGGTGCGTTGATTGCAATCGTGTTTAGAAGCTTTCTGCTGGAACCATTTAATATTCCGTCTGGTTCCATGATTCCGACATTGCATATCGGCGACCATATATTTGTAGAAAAGTGGGCTTATGGTTACTCTCGCTATTCTTTCCCGTTTGGTTCTTGGAAAATGTGGAATGGGCGCTTTTTTGCAACAGAGCCGAAGATGGGGGATGTAATTGTTTTTCGCAACCCTATAAATGAATCCCAGGATTATGTAAAGCGCCTGATTGCACTGCCGGGTGATACTGTTCAGATGAAACAGGGGCGTCTTTATATAAATGGTGATATCGTACCGCGTGAAAATCCGCGCCCGTATGTTGTGGCTGTTTTGCCGAAAACACTGCGCAGTGTCGGATATTATGAAGGCAATATGGCAATAAAAGGCAACTGCATCTGGGTTGATAATGAACCGGCTTCATTTAACTATACCATTGAATATAAATCGGATAGATACTGCAAAACATATCCTGGTGCATGTGGTGTGGCCAAGGTTACGGAATATACCGAAACACTGCCCAATGGGGTTTCTCATAGCATAATAGAATATTCGGATGACGCCATGTTTGATAATACGCCCCTTTATACGGTCCCGGACGGTCATCTTTTCTTTATGGGCGATAACCGTGACAACAGTGGTGACAGTCGTGCCGATATCGGCTTTGTTTCGCGTGATTATGTCCTGGGCAAGGTGTGGTTTGTCTGGTATTCTCATAACTATCACTCGCCGCTGATGTTCTTATGGAACTGGGGCAGCAAGATTCGCTGGGACCGTTTTGGAATGGGGATAAATTAATCGTGAAAAAATTAAACTATGATTTTAAAAATCCGGAGTTATTAAATCTGGCCCTGACGCAGAGCGGAATCGACCCGACACGTAATAACGAGCGGTTAGAGTTTGTAGGGGACCGTGTTTTAGGCCTGACCGTTGCGGCCATGCTCTATGACATGTTCCCGTCCGAGGCCGAAGGGGAACTGGCCCGGCGTCATGCAATGCTGGTGTCAACGGAAACCTTGGCGGATGTTGCGCTGGAAATAGGTCTGGACAAACGGGTCCGGCACGGTCACATGACGGCCGGTCGTGTTCGGCATGTTTGGGCAAATGCGATGGAGGCCGTCCTTGGTGCAATATTCTTAGAGGCCGGTTTTGACGCGGCGCGTGGTGTCATAATGAATCTGTGGCGTGATATTGCCGCGCGTGATGCTCGTGCTCCCAAAGATGCAAAAAGCGCCCTACAGGAACTGGTTCAGAAGAATACGTCCGGGGACCTGCCTAAATATGAATATCTCAGCACGTCTGGTGCATCACATAATCCGATATTTAGCGTTCGCGTTACCGCAATGAATCATCAAGCAACCGGCACGGGTGCCTCTAAAAAAGAGGCCAGTACCGCCGCCGCGGCCGAATTGTTGAAAATTCTTGCAATTTAATGGGGGGCACGATAAAATCGTCCCATAATCAAAGGAAAAGTTATGTTTACAATTTTACTGGTATGCTTAATAGTTGTTGCTGTTTTAATGACAGGTATAATCCTGCTGCAAAAGTCTGAGGGCAGCGGAATGTCCGGCTCTTCTGCGGCATCAATGTTTGGTGGTGCGCTTACCGGTGCCGCGGCGGGTAACTTTTTAACAAAGGTTACCGCATGGTTGGCGACAATATTCTTTGTATTGTGCGCGGCATTGGCATTGGTGGCATCTAAAACAGATATGGCATCGCGCCAAAGTGAACTGCGCCAGGAAATATTGATTCAGGAAAGCGCCCAGGCAGATGTATCCACAGAAAACGCTGTGACAGAATAAATCGGCTTATGTCTTAAAAAAAAATCCCGCATTTGCGGGATTTTTTATTTCTTTTTCGAAACGCGTTTCGGTGCCTGTTTTGGGGCGTTTGTGTTCTTGAACTGCTTGTATAGCGTTTCAATACATGCATAGCCAATCAAGGCAGAGCCCGCTGTAATCAGACCCGGCAACAGGCCGCCTGAAAATATTGCAAACAATATAACAGCTGCGACCAAAACAACGGTGTATCCGATGTTCTTAGCCAATACGTTTAGAATTTTTTCAAATGTTTTTCATTTATTTTGTCCTTCTTTTGGATACCTGTATTATAGACAATATATCAAGATGCATGCAAGTAAAAACCGGATTCAACGTGCGAATCCGGCGTTAACACCCATAAGGGGCAGGGTATATTACAGTATTACCTGGCCGCCCAGACGCGCGCTGCGTGGTATTGGACCAAACGAAGAGCGCGGGCTGACATAAATATTTCCTGTTACGGTAAAATCACCGCAAAACTGCAACATTTCAACGTCACGCAGGAACAGATTGCCGTTAATTGTTGCGCCACATGGCAGAATATATTTACGCATATTCTGCAGATACAGGCTGCCGTTGATACGAACACCATCGCTCAGAACTGGTGCGGCACCACGGCGGTCGATTATAATATCGCCGTTAAGAATCTGTACCTTTAGCGGACGCGCATATTCGCGGTCGGCTACATTTATAGTATGGGATTCAAATTTACGTGTTACCGGATTGCGCTTGATAGGCAGCGCAGGGCGCTGCTTTACTGATGCGGGTGCAGACTCTTCGGTCAACGTGACCTGTGGCTTTTCCGGAATAACAACTGCGGCCGGCGCATCTGCAATAACAACAACAGATTTGTTATTGCACCCAACAATATCAATAACAAGCATGGAAAATAGTACAATAATCGCAACCAGCAACGTCAGGTTTACCAATCCGATTAAATCAATGCTGCGAACCCAGGCCCAAACGCGACGCGAAATGCGGGCAATCATATCCAACGGCCAGCATATAATATTCCACATGCGTGTCCAAAAGTTTGACGATTTCCGTGTCGTACGACGGCGTGTGCTGGCGCCTTTGCGTGCTTTTTGACGCTCGACGCGACGTGCGGCAATTTTTAACTTTAGTTTTTTGAACATATCTGCCCCTTTTTCTAATAATTGTGCACATATAATAGTTCAAAAAAAATATTTGTCAACAGATTTTGTCAAAAAAGTATTTTGTACTGTGTGGCGGCGGCTTTTTATAGTTTTATATTTTCCAGCCCCAGTAATTTTGATTTTACGTCTAATCCGCCTGCATAGCCGGTCAGGGCTTTGTTTGCGCCTATTACGCGATGACATGGGATAATTATGGAAATAGGGTTCCGGCCCACTGCGCCCCCGACGGCCCGCGGTGATGCGGCCCGCCCGGTTTCTTTGGTAAGCTCATTGGCGATTGTGCCATATGTTATTGTCCGGCCGTAAGGTACAGTTCGTAGAATTTGCCATACCCAGCGCTGAAAATCGCTGCCGGCGGGGTGGATTGGGATGTCGTAATTGTCCATTGCGACGCCACTAAAATATTTATCCAACCAGCATCCCGCACATTGAAACAAATTTAAATTAGGGCTATATTGCGCATTTTTATCAATTCCAGCCGCATAATACTTTTGATTTTCAATCCATAGGCCTGTTATGTAATCACCATCACCTGCAATCATTATTTTACCAACAGGGGAGATATAAAAGGTGTAATATTTCATAAATACATGATTTCATAGAAAATAAATTCTTGCAAATGAAATAATAGTGATATATAATCAGCGACGCTTGGGGCATAGTTTAACGGTAGAACTCCGGACTCTGACTCCGTCAGTGTTGGTTCGAATCCAGCTGCCCCAACCAAGTTTTTAACCGGCGTTATGCCGGTTTAGTTTTTTATAGGTAAATTGCCGCATTTGTATCTCGGTAATCTGAACCACCAGAGACAGTTCCTATATACTTTGATTCCGCTGCCGGACATAATTATTACATGTCCACGAAAAAAATACTTCCCGCGCTGATTGCTGCATTTGCCGCAATTCAGTCCAACAGGGCTGATGCCTGTACGGGTATCACCTTGAAATCCAATGACGGCTCGACCGTTGTTGGCCGTACAATAGACTGGAGTGGTGCAAAAATGAACAATATTTATGTTGTTGCACCGCGTAATCATACGGTTCGTGCCATTACCCCCGATGGGGCCGGTACCGGCTTGGAATATACCACCAAATACGGCTATGTCGGCTTGGGTATGGAGCAAGACGAGTTCGTTGTTGACGGCATGAATGAGGCCGGCCTGGTCGCAGAGCTGTTCTATTTCCCAAACTATGGCGAGTACCAGTCATTTGACAGTGCGGATGCTGAAAACACTATCGGTGATTTAGAACTGGTTTCGTGGATGCTGGCGCGTTTTTCCACGGTTGATGAGGTAATGGATGCCGTGCGTAAAGTTCGCATAGTTAACATTTACCCGGATGCATCGACGGTTCACTGGCGCATAACAGATAGTACCGGTCGCCAGGTTATTTTGGAAATAACAGATGGCACACCGCACTTTTATGAAAGCGAAATAGGGGTTCTGACAAATTCGCCAGGATACCAGTGGCAGGTTGCAAATTTAAATAACTATGTCAACTTGTTCCTGGGAACTGCGGGGCCGTCAAAGTTGGGGGCACTGACATTGCGTGCCTTTGGCCATGGCAGTGGCTTTTTAGGCTTGCCGGGTGATTTTACGCCGCCGTCACGCTTTGTGCGCGCTGCGTTTTTATCTTCGTTTCATATTCCGCTGGCGACGGGATATGATGCATCGATGCATTCTTTTCATATATTAAATAATTTCGATGTTCCGCTGGCGATACAGTTCAAAGATGCCAAGCCGCCGGTTGATATTCTGTCCGCAACCCAATGGACGGTTGTTAGCGATATCGCGGCGCGTATGATTTACTATCGCACAATGTATAATAGCGCGATACGTTCTATCAACATGAAAGACATAGACTTTGAAACTGTTTCATTTCAGTCGCATCCGCTGGATTCAGTAATGCGTGAAACGATAATACCGGTATCAATACAGTAAAAACGGGGCGAATGCCCCGTTTTAATTTCCGTATTGAACAAAAGCAGTTGGGTTTATAGACTTGCCATAATTATGGCCTGCGATTCCGTCGCCGATGGTAATTCTTATGCTGGTACCGTCGGGTGCGCGCACCGCAGACTGATTGCCGGTATATTGAATTTCATAATGCAGGTGGGAAATGCTTATATCTAGCTTAGGTTTTTTTTGTTCCAGTGCACCGCCCGTATTCCCCAGTGTTCCTATAAGGCAGCCCGCGTTTACATGCTGGCCGCGCTGAACAAACATTTTGTCTAAGTGCATATAAAGCGTTCGAAAGCCATTGGCGTGCTTGATACCTATATAGTTACCCATTGATTTGTTTGTTTCATCTGCGCGGTCGACTATTCCGTCCGCGGTTGCATAAACCGGTGCGCCAAAAAACTCTTGCCCTACGCCTAAATCAACCCCGCGGTGTGCCGAGCCGCGATATCCGCGCCATGTATATGGCGCACCAATTCGCATAGGGCGACCGTTATACAGGGTCGGATTCCCCAGGGGCGTCTGCTGGCCGGCGGGAATTGTCGGATGCCGCTGTGAACAGTATTGGCCGGCCGATTCCGCAGATGGCATCTGGGGGCTGACATATTGCGCAGAGGCAGGTATTTGCGGTGTATTGTTACTAAATGTATTGTCGCTAGTCGGTGCTGGTATGTTTTGCGTAGGTATTTGCACCGCAGTGTTAAATCTGTTTTGCGCATTTTCCTGGGCCTCGTACGCCTCCAACTCGGCTGCCAGATGCTCGTCCGCTTTCTCCAGCATAATGCTTTGATATGGGCTTAACTCTGCAAACGGTGCATATCCGGCCGCCTTGTTTTCCATTTGTGCCGCAAATGACACATCCGCCCCGGTTTGTGGAAATCTTGAAGCAGTCAAGAAACCTGCCGTAACAGATATAGGATAGGCTGCCGTAACCCCCACCAGTGCTGCAATAAAATATTGATGATTTTTTCTCATGTCTATAGTTGTAAATTATACGTAATTTTTAATTATAAACAACAATAAAAACTCTTATTTTGTTGACAAATTTGTAACAGGTGTTATATTTAACTTATGCAAGATATCGTAATTTTACCTATTTTTAACCAAGCGGCCCCGGGTGTCTGGGATGACTTTGCGCATATACGTGTATCATCGGTAGAAAGTATTTATAACTCTATATATGATGCGGATGATATAGATGGCATGATATATGCGGACAAGAAAAAGTGGGGCAAGCGTTTCGTAAATTTTGCGTTTGGTGCATACATCGGCTCAGAGATGGTGGGCTTTATCCAAGGCGATGCGCATGGTCGCTGCGCGAACATACAGTCACTGTATGTTCTAAAGGAATATCAAAAGCTGGGTGTCGGTCACCGTTTATTAAGTCGGGCCGAGCGCGCAGCCTCAATATTCGCGAAGCGTATAGAGCTGGTAGCGCTATCCAAGGCCGAGCCTTTTTATATTAAAAATGGATATTCTTCACAATACGGCACAAACAGATATGAAAAGCTGGATATCCAGGCCCCGCGTTGCGAGTGTCTGCCTATATTTAGATGTAATAGTCGTCTGGAAAAGAAGTGCAAGATGCTAGAGCCGTCTTTTGACGCAGGTTTTGTAAATGTGTCACATTTGCCGATGTTTGTATATTACAATGTTGACTCTGAACTGTGCGGATATGCAATAAGGGACACCAAAGGCGACCCATTCCGCATGGTTTTCAATAATCGGACTATTTTAGCTCAGATTTTTCAGAAAAATATATCCAGATACGAAGAACTGTGGCGTGCAATGGGACGCTAATAAAATTATCTGGCATTAGGAAATATTTCGTATATAGTTTTTATTATCCTCCGCGCGGAAAAAGTGTCATTTTTCCATCTCCAAAAAAATCGGGGGATAAAAAAAATCCCCCGCCCGGGCGGGGGATTTTGATTACATCATTCCTGGCATTCCCGCCGGCATTTGTGCGCCGGCCGGTTTTTCTTCCGGAATCTCAGACATTACTGCACCGGTTGTCAGCATGACGCCTGCAGTGCTGGCTGCGGCCTGGATTGCTGTTTTTACAACCTTGGCCGGGTCGATAATGCCCGCCTTCATCATATCGACATATTCGCCTGTCTGGGCGTTATAGCCGGTGTTATAATCTTTTGCCTCGGATACTTTGCCGACAACAATTTCACCCGACACGCCCGCATTTTCCGCAATTTGTGCACATGGCTGGCTAAGAGCGCGGCGTACAATGTCAATACCCACATTTTGGTCGGTATTCGCACCCTTTACCTTGTCCAGTGCCTCAATCGCGCGCACCAATGCAACGCCGCCGCCGGCAACAATGCCGCCTTCTACGGCTGCACGTGTTGCCGCCAATGCATCATCAACGCGGTCTTTCTTTTCTTTTACCTCTACCTCGGTCATGCCGCCAACTTTGATAACGGCAACCCCGCCGACCAGCTTTGCCAGGCGCTCAGACAGCTTTTCCCGGTCATAATCGCTGGTCGTGGTGGAAATTGCATTGCGAATTTCGTCGGCACGTGCCGCAATAGCTTTTTTGTCGCCGCCACCATGGGCCAGCAGTGTTGAATCCTTGCTTACTACAACTTTCTTTGCTGTTCCCAGAACATCCATGGAAATATTGTCAAATGTCATGCCCATGTCGTCGGAAATTACGGTTGCACCGGTTACAATGGCGATGTCTTTCAGCATTTCTTTGCGTCGGTCACCAAATCCGGGTGCTTTTACCGCGCAAACTTTCAATCCACCGCGCAGGCGGTTCAGAACCAGTGTCGCCAGCGCCTCAGATTCCACATCTTCTGCAATAATCAGCAGCGGTCTACCCGACTGTGCAATAGGTTCCAGTATCGGCAGCAATGCCTGCAGGCCCGTTATTTTCTTTTCAGATACTAAAATTTGGGCGCCTTCCAACTCGGCCAGCATTTTTTCGCTGTTTGTGACGAAATAGGGCGACATAAATCCCTGTTCGAACTGCATGCCTTCTACAACGTCAATTTCTGTATCCAGGCCTTTTGCTTCTTCGACAGTTATAACGCCTTCCTTGCCCACTTTTTCCATGGCGGCGGCGATTTTTTCACCGATATCATGGTCTGAATTGGCAGAAATTGTGGCAACCTGGGCGATTTCTGCGCTGTTTTTGACAGGGCGCGCATGTTTGTCTATATCTGCAACAACGGCTGCGGTTGCGATATCAATTCCACGCTTGATATCCATGGGATTCATGCCGGCTGCAATTACGCGACGGCCTTCGCGTATCAGCTTCTGGGCCAGTACAGTTGCCGTTGTTGTACCGTCACCTGCATCATCGCCTGCTTTTTTTGCCACTTCCTGAATCATTCGGGCGCCGATGTTTTCCTGGGGGTCTGGCAGGGATACCGCCTTGGCCACTGTAACACCGTCCTTGGTTGCAGCCGGTGCGCCGTATGATTTTTCAATAACGACAGTGCGCCCCTTGGGCCCCATTGTGATTTTCACAGCATTAGCCAGCTTATCTACACCCGCCGCCAGTTTGTCCGTATTAAATACGATTTCTTTTGCCATTTTCTTTCCTTTCTTATTTCAAAATTCCTAATATATCGC
>WSMU01000050.1 GCA_013316395.1 Alphaproteobacteria bacterium
CGCGGTATTACCGTTTTAAAGGCGCGTTCCCCGAAGGTATTGCGAATCTCTTCCTCGACCGCGCGGGTCAGGCTGTTGCGCTTGTCATACATGGTAAGCAGTACGCCCATAATATCCAGTGTCGGATTCCATGTTTTGCGAATCGCATCGACTGTATTAGTTAGTTGCTGGACCCCTTCCAGCGAATAAAACTCGCACTGCATCGGAACGATGACCGCATTTGCTGTCGTCAGCGCATTTATAGTTATATTCCCCAGCGCCGGCGGACAATCCAACAGGATATAGTCATAATGCTCGTGCAGTGGCGCCAACGCATCGCGCAGGCGATATTCGCGATTCGGCATGTCGTATAGTTCAACCTCCGCCTCGGCCAACTGTTGCGTAGATGGCATGATATGCAATCCCGGTACGGCCGTTGTTAAAATGTTATCCGCGGCGTTTGCAGTGCCCATTAGTACGCCATAAACACTCTGTCTATGTGAAGAGCGTACAAACCCCAAGCCTGTGCCGGCGTTACCCTGCTGGTCCAGGTCAACTAATAATACGCGTTTTTTTATTGCGGCCAGTGATGCGGCAATATTTATTGCGGTGGTTGTTTTCCCAACACCGCCCTTTTGATTTGCAAATGCAATGATTTTTGTCATACTTTTTCCCGATGTTTACCGGCCTTTATGGTATAAAATCGCCGTATCGCAGTCAAGATAATAAAGTTATAAACAGAAAAATCATTTAAATTCAATAAGATATCCTCTGTTTCATGTGAAATAAGCGCGTTTTTATGATTTGTAACAATAATGTACTCTTGACAAAAAAGTATTATGTGTTATATTTAAGTGGGTATAGCTAAGGGGTATAACAGTGAAGTTCAAGAAATTACTTTCTTTGTCTGCATCATTCATTGTGCCGATTGTTTTAGTCGGCGGGCTGGTAACGACTGGAATTGATAAAGATACCGGTTCGTCGGCGCAAAAAGCAAGCGTCCCTACGAACGTTATGCCAAAGCAAAACTTGAGGATAAAAACTGATACAATCGTGTTGACGGATGAAAACTTTAAAAAGGTTTTTGAGCATGCGGCGGCCGCTTATTTTGTGCCGAACTCCAATACGATTTATGTTAATATATTTGTGGCGGATACGGATAACGATCATATCAGAAAAACGGTAGAGATGAACAATCAGGGGCGTACGCTTGTCGTGCGTCATGAGATGGAGCATGCTAAAAAGGCGCATATTACAAATGACAATAAAAATCGCTTGGGTTGGCATCGTGCCCGTGTTGCTGTTGTGGATGAGTTAATGGCACGCGGCGGCGAGTTTATAGAAGCTCTTGAGTATCATATTGAAAACGGTGTGCGTTATCCAATTAACAGGGGCGGGTTTATTTATCGCGTCGATAGTCTGGTTATGGCGCGTCATAATGAAATGACCGGGGGGCTGGGTGCTTTTTTGCCGGTTGATTTCCAGGACCGTCAAATCGCGGATATTATTATAAACAATGCAACCGACAGATATTTGCAGGTGCAAAAAAATCATTTTTACACCAAAAGAATTAAAAATGAACTAAACTGCATCAAGCGTAAGAAATACATACCCAACGAGAGTTGTGAAATAGTGCCCTGTTTGTTTAACTACTTGCCTGAGATTGATCAGTGGGGTGCCCTGTGGACGTATGATGTAAAAGCGCAATGGACGGTTACGGGCAAAAAGAAAGTAGATTTATGGAACGCGGCCAGCCAATCCACGCGTGAGCGGACAATCGCCAAAATCGATTCCGTTGTTCGTCAGTGTTTTGCGCCCGGCCAAATGTTAATAAAATCTACTTTTTCAAAAACACACTAATATCAAAAAAATACCGGTAATTTCACGTGAAATTACCGGATGTTTTGTATAATTGTTATAAATCCGTCGCCTGTCTCTGATTTTATTAAATCGTAGTCAAATTTGTATTTTGTTTTGGCGGTATTGATTTCAGATTCTATTTCCCGGCCTTTTAATAGAAAAAGCCGGCATTTTGTTTTAGCCACATAGTCCAGGATTTTTATCAGTGGTGCGAATGCGCGCGCTGTGAATACGGTTTTGCCGGCATTTACCGGTGTTTTGGCAATAAAATCCTCTACCCGACC
Source organism: Alphaproteobacteria bacterium (assembly GCA_013316395.1). Lineage (GTDB taxonomy): Bacteria > Pseudomonadota > Alphaproteobacteria > Rs-D84 > Rs-D84 > Enterousia. Next base: position 2,124 of record WSMU01000050.1, read on the forward strand.
ATGATAGATAGTCAGATTGCTAAGACCTAGTTTCTCTTTTATCTCTTTTAAAAATGCAACTTTTTTACCAATCGATTCGATGCATGTTACGTTATATCCCAATATCGCCAGAACAACACCGGGGAAGCCGGCACCACTGCCCAGGTCTATTATTGACACATCATCCGGTAAAACATTAGCCAACTGGGCGCTGTCTGCAAAGTGTCGTGTTTGAATATCGGCCAGCGTGCTTGGTGCGACCAGATTCATTTTTTCAGACCATTCGCGCAGTGTTTGCGCATACAATTCAAATTTATCTT
>WSMU01000051.1 GCA_013316395.1 Alphaproteobacteria bacterium
CTGGACGAGTATGGGATGCAGGATAAGCGTATCGACGTTAAAAAGCCGGTTAACGTTGTTGTTCCGGTTGAAGTTGTTAACGCAGAAATATCTAAGGGGCTGAAACTGGGCGGTGTATTGAACTTTGCTGTGCGTAAGGTTGCATTGCGCGGCTTGGTTGATGCGATACCGGAAAAAATCACAATTGATTTGTTGAATATAACGATTGGCGACAGTGTTCATGGTTCTGACCTGGTACTGCCGGCCGGTGTTGAACTGGGCCTGCATCAGGCGGAATTGGCGTTCGCGACAATCGGCGGTAAAATGCCGGAAGAAGCTGATGCTAAGTCTGCGCCGGCAGCGGCGGCGCCTGCGAAAAAATAATTTTTCGCCTGTGCATTTAATCGCTCCCGGTTGGGGGCGATTTTTTTGCTGTTATTTTTTTCCTGTGGTCTTGAAATGCTTTTTCGTGTTCACTATATCAGAGGCAAACAGAGTTTATTAAGGAGTGAAAAAATGGGAAAAGTATTGGGTATTGACTTGGGTACGACGAATTCTGCCATGGCTTTCATGGATGGGGCCGACCCAAAGATTATAGAGAATGCCGAAGGACAGCGTACAACACCGTCTGTCGTTGCATTAACGGCCAATGGTGAACAGTTGGTCGGAATTACCGCTAAGAACCAGGCGGTTACAAATCCAGAAAATACTATTTATGAAATCAAGCGTCTTATGGGATTGCGCTATGACAGTCCGGTTGTGAAAGAAATCGAGGCACGCGTGCCGTATAAAATCGTTCGCGGCGATAATGGTGACGCATGGGTTGAAATGGAGGGCAAGAAATATGCCCCGTCTCAGATTTCGGCGATGATTTTGGCTAAGCTGAAAAAGGATGCAGAAAACTATCTGGGTGAACCTATTACGGATGCTGTTATCACGGTTCCCGCTTATTTTAACGATTCTCAGCGCCAGGCGACAAAAGACGCCGGTCGTATTGCGGGCTTGAACGTATTGCGTATTGTTAACGAGCCCACGGCAGCCGCCCTGGCCTATGGTCTGGAAAAGGACAAAAATGGAATCGTTGCCGTTTATGACTTAGGCGGTGGTACGTTCGACGTATCCATTTTGGAAATCGTTGATGGCGTATTTGAGGTAAAGTCCACCAATGGTGACACTCAACTGGGTGGCTCTGATTTTGATGCGCGCATTTTGGAATACTTGATTTCCGAATTCAAAGGTCAGACAGGTATTGATTTGAAAAATGATAAGCTGGCGCTGCAACGTTTGAAAGAAGCGGCTGAAAAGGCTAAAATTGAGTTGTCTTCGAAAACATCTACGGATATCAATTTGCCGTATTTGACGGCGGATGCGACGGGGCCAAAGCACTTTAACACGACACTGACGCGTGCAAAGCTGGAATCGTTGGTAGATGATTTGATTCAGAAAACTATTGAACCATGCAAAAAGGCCCTGGCAGATGCGGGCATCGACAAATCGCAGATTAACGAAGTTATTCTGGTAGGTGGTCAGACCCGTATGCCAAAGGTTGCGGAAACTGTTAAAGAGTTCTTTGGTCGTGACCCTCACAAGGGCGTAAACCCGGATGAAGTTGTGGCCGACGGTGCCGCGATTCAGGGTGGTGTTCTGAAGGGTGATGTTAAAGACGTATTGTTGTTGGATGTTACTCCGCTGTCGTTGGGTATTGAAACATTGGGTGGTGTGTTCACACGTCTTATTGACCGCAATACCACGATTCCGACTAAAAAGTCCCAGGTATTCTCGACCGCCGAAGATAACCAGTCGGCTGTGACAATCCGTGTATTCCAGGGTGAACGCGATATGGCGGCAGATAACAAGCTGCTGGGGCAGTTTAACTTGGAAGGTATTGCACCGGCGCCGCGCGGTATGCCGCAGATAGAAGTATCCTTTGATATTGATGCAAATGGTATTGTTCATGTATCCGCAAAGGATAAGGGTACCGGCAAAGAGCAGACAATATCCATTAAGTCTGACGGCGGCCTGTCCGAAGAAGATATAAAGAAAATGGTTGATGAAGCGGCGGCAAATGCTGAGGCGGACAAGAAAAAACGCGCCCTGGCGGAGGCTAAAAATACAGCCGAAGCTGCGATATTCGGGGTTGAAAAATCGCTGAAGGAGCATGGCGACAAAATCAGCGAAGATGAAAAGAAAGCCATTGAAGAAGCAAAGACTGCGTTGTCGGACGAACTGGCCAAGGCGGATGCCACGGCAGAAAGTCTGAAAGAGAAGACAGACGCGCTGTCAGAAAAGGCTATGAAACTGGGCGAGGCAGTTTACAAAGCGGCCCAGGCGCAGCAGGAGCAGCCCCAAGGCGGTGACGACAAACCGTCCGAAGACGGCACACGTG
>WSMU01000022.1 GCA_013316395.1 Alphaproteobacteria bacterium
AGTGAAGGTTCGCCCCCGGCCGCCATTAGGCCAATGCCCAACGCCTGAATCAGCAATGCACGACGCATTTCAGCGGCCATGCGCTGGCTCATTTGAACCATGTGGCCGCCAATTGTATGCCCCAGCTCGTGTGCAATGACCGCCTGAAGGGCGGCGGGTGATTTTATCTGCGTCAGCAGACCGGTATAAATATAAACATCCTCGCCGCCGGAAACGAAGGCATTAAAGTCATCATCATGAACAATATGAATTTTTAAACGCGCCGGCGATATGTTGGCCGCCGTCGCCACGGGCGCAACCAGTGTGGTTAGCAAACGCTCTGTTTCCGTGTCGTTAATCAGTGTCGCACCATGGGCCCCGATGCCGAAAAACACACATAACAAAAATATGAATATTTTACGCACTTATGGTTTCCCCGCGGTCAAAGATATACATTAAATCACGCGTCCATTCATCCGTCGGCGCATCCATCGCCGCACGCGACGCCAGCTTAAATAAATCACGGTGCATTCGGTAATCTACAAAATGATACTGAATCCAGCCGCTTTGCCGCGTTCCCATAAGTTCACCAACACCGCGCATCATCAGGTCCTGTTCTGCGATTGCAAAACCGTCGTCGGTTTCGCACAGAACATCCAGGCGACGCATGCCATCCTCGCTGAGGTTACGGCCAAACAGCAATATACAATAAGACTGAAGATTGCCGCGACCGACACGACCGCGCAACTGATGCAGTGCGGCCAAGCCAAAACATTCGGCGTTTTCTATTACAATAATAGTTGCACGCGGGACATCAATTCCAACCTCTATTACCGTGGTCGCGACCAATATTTTCATATCGGAATCATTGTCGGCAAATTCAGCCATTACAATATCACGCTTTTTCTTATCCATTTGCCCATGGACCAGACCGGCCCCCGGGAAATATTTTTCCAAATCCGCATGACGCGCCGCCGCCGCGGTTACATGTGATTCTTCTGTTTCCTCGACCAGGGGACAGACCCAAAATACCTTTGCGCCGGCATCAATCTGGGGGCGCAGATGTGCGACCAGTTCCCCATATCGCGCCATTGGTATCTTAGATGTCTTGATAGGCAGACGCCCCGCCGGCTTTTCATTTATAATCGATACATCCATATCGCCATACATTGTCATCGACAAGGTTCGCGGAATTGGTGTCGCAGATAGCGCCAGCAGGTCGGGATTACGCCCCTTGGCGCGCAGTGCTTCGCGCTGGGCCACGCCAAAGCGATGCTGCTCATCTATTATAACCAGGCCCAGGTCCTTGTAATCGACATCTTCGGAAAACAGGGCATGCGTACCAACAACGATGCGCGTGCGACCCGAACGCAACGACACCAGCTTTTCACGGCGCGCCGGTCCCTTGTCACGGCCGGTTAAAATATCACAGACAATACCTATTTTATCACACAGTGGTTTTAGCTTGGCATAGTGCTGCTGGGCCAGGGTATCGGTCGGCGCCAACAGTGCGGTTTGCCCGCCGCGCGCCGCCATCCAAACCGCCGCCGCCAGGGCTACAATCGTCTTGCCACTGCCGACATCGCCCTGGACCAGGCGCATCATCGGCATATCACGTGACATATCTGCAAAAATTTCATCCAGCGCGCGCGCCTGGGCGCCGGTTAATTCAAACGGAAGACTGGCCCGAAACTTGTCCATTAAATCGTATTTCTGGGGACGGACCGGGCGCGCATTTCGCACATCCATACGGGCACGACGACTGATTGCGATGGCCGATTGGTGCGCCAATAATTCATAATAAGCCAACTTTGCCATGGCCGTGGCATTGGGCAGCAGGTCATCGGCCCCACTGGGGAAATGGATATCGCGCAATGCGGCAAAAAACTCAAGCGTGTTTTCATCCGCCCCCATCAGTCTATCCGGCAGCGCGGCAAAAATTTGATCGCGGACCGCTGCAAAAGTCTTTTGTGTCAGCCCTTCGCCCGCGGGATATATAACCTGTATCGACGGAATTTTGCCAATATTTTCCGGTTCTTCGATAAACTCTGGATGATTTATAATATTGCGGGAACCGCTGCGCTCCAGCTTGCCACTGACGATGCGCCATGCGCCAACAGGCATTTTTTTCAACCAGTAGTCCAAAAAATTAGAATTAAAAAACTGTATTATAACCGTGGCACCGGCATGGTCGGCACATATAATCTGGGTCGGGACACGGCGCCCGCGAAAGCTGCGCCCGGGGCGGACGGCTTTTATCAGCAATTCGATGGTAACAGTTTGACCAGCCGCGGCATCCGCCACAGACTGGGTCAGTGCACGCGGCCGCACCGCGGACGGACGATGCAGCAGAAAGTCCAGCACACGGCGACCACCGATAACATCGTCAAAGCGCGCAGCAACCTTTGGCCCGACACCTTTGACAAACTGTAGGTCGGTGTTCAAAAAATCGAACAAGTCTTTCTTCATATATATTATAAGGTAGTAGAAAGTGCATGCTTATTCAATAATAAAAAAATCAGCGGCTATTTTATAACCGCTGATTTTATCATGGTAACATCTTCCTTTATACCGTCGATTTTCATCTGGAGCTGGCCTATGCCGGTCTCTAGTATTGTGGTACGATTTTCAAGAGATGTTATGCGATGCTCGTTGCGCTCTATCTCGGCCAGCGACGAATCCTGGCGGGCAACCCAATATATCATGCCTGCAATAAAGGCTATCAAAAACCAGCCGGCGCGTAACGTGTCAACAATTCCCATTATTCCGTTGTCGTTTTTCATGTCATTTTTTCCCACGCAGGGCCATGTTTTCCATTTGGTGAACCAAGGCACGCTGGGCCTCGAGACCGCGCAACTCCGCATCCGTGGCGCCAGGGCTCAGTGTCCGCTCTATTGTAATGCGCCGAAGATGCTTTAACACCGCAATACCGGCCGATGTCGCAAAGCAACGCAAATAGTTCTGTTCAATATCTTCCATGGTTCCCTACTCCTGTATTAGTGTTGATTCCGATGCAGCCATTTTTACAATCGGCGCCAGGTATTTTAATTCCGCATCACTGTGCAGCTTTATGCGCGCTATGGTGCCACGACGAGACAAAATCTGAAGACCGCGGTCAACCAGAGGTCTTATAAACTCGTGCAGCAGGCGCCCGTATGTTGCCCCCAGTATGCGAACCATATCCGCATTGCGGGCCAGAATTTCCGTCGCAGTCATTTCCTTTTCTGACAGCAACCCCAATCTGTCCGCCAGCATTGCATGCCGAATACGTTCGCGCAGGTCTTTTAATATTATCTGGGATACGTCGAAATCCGCACCAGATGCCAGCGGCGTCAGACCACTGCTGCCGACGGCCTTTGGAATAATTGCCCCAGGTGTCAGATTGATATTGGCCAGATTGATAACACCGTCATCATCGGCCTGCCATATACCCGATACGGCAATGGTTGCGTTCTTTAGCACCAGTTCAACCACCTTGTTTGCGGTTTTTATATCAGGCAGTGCACGTAATACCGGACCGCGACCATATTGTTCACCACTGGACAAGGACCAGCGAAAGATGATATAGGGACTGGTTTCGAAAGTACCGCGCGATACTATATTATTTTCTATGTCACCGCCAATATCCAGCCATGCCGTAAACTGTGTCCCGTCAAGACACTGGACCAGACGCAGCGGCATTTCCGGATCGCGCTTTATTGAATCACGAATGTCGGCCGGCGGCGTCCATGCAGGATAGCGCTCCATTACATCCGATGCCGGCATTGATGTTGTGTGAAAGACCTTGTCCTTTAGCAGGGCAATGTCATGCATGGGAATCGCATTAAACGAGAATGCAGAGGCCGCTCCTATGGGATTTTCCGCCATAAACAGGCATGCGGTCCCAATTGTGACCAAATCAAGATAGCACTGGTGAATTGTTGTGTAAAAGTTGGAATCATTCAAATTCGCCCGCAGGGCGGCAACCGCCGGGGCCGCATCGGGGGCGGCATCACTTTCGGGGATTAAGTCAATCCACCGTGATTCAGGCGGTGTCAGCAGCGAATACATCGCCGCCGCCAGATTATCCGCACAATCCGCCGCCGTTGCATCAAACAGCATGGCAGCCTCGGCATCATCACGCGGCATGGTATATTTCAGCGCGGCATCCCAACGGTTTATCCAGGGCGCGCGCGCATCCAATGCACGACGATACATTTTTTGCAGATTTTGGATATTTTGTTGCATAATTTTGCTCCTTAGTTTTATTTGCAACCCAATTATTTTAGACTTGCGTAAAATCAAATATTTTTGTATAGTGACTGTTGTATATTTATATGCCTAATCTAAACGGTCGTTTTGATTAGGCGTAATTTACCGGATGCCAAATATCGGAAGTCGGGGATTTTTATATAAGAAAAAATACCTAATCAAAACGACCGTTTGGTTTCCGCAACGCGGAGAGTACAAAACATGAAAAAAATTTTAATTGCCGGCAGTATTGCCACCCTGTTGGGCCCCGCCCATGCCACATGCACCGTATCAGGCGTAGGCCTTGAGGGCTCATGCGAAGAAAACACCACCACATGCAAGGGCAATTCTTGTACCACAACATACACGTACAAGGCAGCCGGCACACAGGTATGTAAATGTACGGGAAAATGCAAAGATGAAACTTTCCCGGCCGGCTGGAACGCAATAACATGCCACTGCATTAAAGAAGAGAGATAACACATGCCAAAAATAAAGCATTTTCTTATAATCCCCATACTGGTGGGCGCACCATATTGTTCATACGGCGCCGCACTCGAATTAATGTGCACGCCTCAGAATAACTCGTGCTCGCACTGCACAAAATACAGGTGTGCATCCGGCTATTATGGGACTGTTAACAGTACGACGAATAACTGCGTTCGGTGTCCGACGCAGCAAGTAAGCGGCGGAACAATGCCATCATATTCTTTTGGCACATCGGTTATTGGCAGCACCGAGAAAACCGACTGCTATCTTAAAGATGGCTTTGTCGGTTGGGACACAACAGGCGGCTGGGTTATTGATACGGGTGGCTGGGTAAGCCTAGGGAAACCGAGCGGATGCTACTGGTCCGACAGCTAAACCTTGAAATCGGTGTTTGCTGAAAATGTTCGCGCGGCGGCAGACTGGGGCCGGATGACATAGGGCCGCATCATCAGCGCCCCTGCAACCGCGTCCAGGCCGTCGTCATGCGCAAAGGCGCCCAGGGGACTCCACCCCAGCATTTCTGAAATAAGCGGCGTTTGCCTGATACGGGAATGCGCATATAGGCGCCCAGTCGATAGCAGCGGTTCTATTGCATCCAAAATTCTTGTTTCCTTGTTGTGGTTGTTAACTATCTTTTGAACAAATATATTTGCCCCGCGACGCGCGGCGACATCGCGCATAATTTCCGGCAGTGCGTTTCCTATCCCGTTGGTTTCAATCGCAATGCGACGAACCAGACGCGCCCCCATAAAATCGAGGACCATATCGCACTGTCGCGCCAAAGGGTGGGTTTCATCGTCGCCAACCCGTAGATACAATGCATCATGTATAAATGCACGCCGCGCACTGTCATCGCGAAAAATCAATACGCATACGCTGCCGTCGGATTTCCGGCGCCCCGACGAAGGGTCCCAGTACAGCGCAGCACCGGTTACGGGGTCCGCGCCAATGCGGGCGGTTCGCGCATCGAATTCCGAATCATAAAAGCGCAGCGCCCCCGGGTCCAGACGGCTTTTATCCAGGCCTACACACGTTAACATCATCTGGGACTGAAAATGGCGCAGCCCCACCGTATCGCGCATTTCATTTATGCGCTCTATTGGAAACAACTCCGGCCAGGCCGGATTTCCGCCCTCATCTACAACCGGTATCTTTAATTCTTGATATCCGCGTAAAAAAGGTGTGGAAATGGCAAAATTTTTATATACTATGTTTGACATGGACTTTACCCCTAAAACATTGCCGACAAATCTGGAGGCCGAACAGGCCGTACTGGCCGCGGTGCTGATGAACAATCGCGCCTTGGAACGGGTATCTGAATTTTTGCGCCCCGAGCATTTCTCGCATCCGGCACATCAGGAAATTTTCAAGCTGGCTCAGCGTCAGTTTGCCGCCGGAATCCCGTTTGATATTATTACTGCAAAAAACTACCTGGACCAGCAGGGAACGCTTGAATCTGTTGGCGGGGTCGATTATTTAACGCAGCTGGCCGGGGCCGGTGCAACAGTGGTAAACGTTGACCAATACGGCCGCATAGTTTATGAAAATGCACTGCGTCGCGACCTTATTAACATCGGTCAAGGTATCACTGACGCGGCATTTGTAGAAGATTTGGACAACCCGGTCGCCAGACAGATTGAAATCGCTGAGCAGAAGCTGTTTGACCTATCTACTGTTGGTGACGCAGAACACGAACCCGCATCAATAGCAGACGCCCTGTCGGAGGCCCTGCGCGAGGCAGAGATTGCATACAAAGCGGACGGCATGCTGTCGGGTTTGACAACTGGTCTGAACGCGTTGGATAAATCCATAAGCGGTCTGCATCATTCCGATTTGATTATTATTGCGGGTCGACCAGCTATGGGAAAGACCACGCTGGCGATGAATATCGCTTTTAATTCCGCAAACGCTATTCTGGCCGGACGCGCAAATGAAAAGTACAAGGGCGCCGTCGTATTCTTTAGCCTTGAAATGTCTAAGTCCCAGCTGGCGGCACGTGTTCTGTCATCCCAGTCCAAGGTTCCCGCATCCGCCATGCGCGAGGGTAATCTGACAGATGAGGACTTCCTGAAGATGTCCCAGTACTCTAATGCAATCGGCCGTGTGCCCCTGCATATTGATGATACACCCGGCATGTCGGTGCCAATGATGCGCACGCGTGCACGACGCCTGGCGCGAAAGCACGGTGGAATCGCCCTTATTGTAATCGACTATCTGCAGTTAATGACATCCCCCGGGGGCAAGCGCAACGAGAATCGTGTTCAGGAGCTGTCTGAAATTACCCGTGGTCTTAAAATGCTGGCTAAGGAAATGGATGTTCCTGTCATCGCCCTGTCCCAGCTATCACGTAGTGTTGAATCTCGTGATGACAAGCGCCCAATGCTATCCGACCTGCGTGAATCGGGTTCTATTGAGCAGGACGCCGACATTGTAATGTTTACCTACCGCGAGGAATACTATCTGCAAAATCGTGACCCGTCACAGCGTCTGTCGAACACAACCAGCGACACACAGGTCGAAAACTGGCAGCGCCGACTGGAGCGTGCCCGTGGCAAGGCCGAAGTTATCATCGGCAAGAACCGACACGGTCGCCCGGAAACAGTACAACTGGCCTTTTTGGGGGATTACAGTTTGTTCGACAATCTGGAAGAAACGGACGCACGCGGCGCCAACCCCTTTGCGGACGCGGCACCGACCACATCCGCCACCCCCGACTATAACGAAGATAAATTCGACGCCAGCGCAATCCCCGACGATATGCCTTTGTAATTATTCGCTTGCCTTGGGTCATAAAATTGACTAATATTTTGTCAAGATTATCAAGGAGTTTGCAATGGCCCAGGAAGAAATCATATTCCCAAATAATATTCGCAACATCCGCTTGGCGGCCGGCATGAAAATGACAGAACTGGCACGTCGTGCAAATTTATCTCTATCGGCGGTTTCCAAAATAGAAAAAGGTGTTCGTCGCCTGAACCAAAAGCAGTTGCTAAATATTTGCAATATATTGGGTTGCAAGCTGTCGGACATTTTCATCAAGGAATCAGATGATGTTGCCGGCCAGTGGCAGAACGAAATCAAGCGCCGTCTGAACGACAACGAAAACAGCGGCCTAAAAGTTTTTGGCAGCGGTATTCGCAAAATTCGCCAGCAGACGGGAAAAACCATCGCCCAGGCGGCCAAAGATGCGGGCATGACACTGTCGGTTTATCATAAGATAGAAGTCGGACAGCGTGAAATCTATGAAAATGAAATCGAGCCCTTGGCGCAATCATTTGCACACAGTGTTGAATCGCTGTTTGATGAAATTGCCAGACTGTATAAATCCGGCGAACTAAACAAACAAATCAGCAAGGTAAAAGAACGTGTTAAATCCGTTCTTATTCCGGGCAGTCCATTGTCGGGAATCGACATGCACGGCAGCCTGTATGGTGCCAAGCTTTACGACAGTGCGCGCAAAAAGCTGGTTCCGGTATTTGGAATGCCATCGGGCAAGGCCATTACTTTCAAAAAATCGGACAAAACAATGATTGTTGCACCCATGACACTGGAGGCGCGGCCAGGCATATATGCCGTTATGCCGAATTCAAAGCGCTTGGGTGGCTTTATCCCTGAAAAATCATATATATTTGCCGACGCATCTGCAAAACCTGCACCGGGTGATTTGGCAGTGTTTATCGATGATGACTTTGCCACACTGGGGGCGGATGCGGTTGCCACGGCACAAATTGCGGTTGTCCGTACAGATTCCAAGGGCCGTATCCATGGCCAGATTGCAGCTCCAGAAGAAAAAGTTTCAGGCAAATCCATTCACAAAGTAATCATGATTGTAATGGAATAACTGCCGCCAATATTATGCCGGGGGGGGACATTATGTTGAACGTCAAAGCCAGTATCGTTGCACAAAAACTATTGAACTTGTACCGTCAAGAACACGTGATTTTTGGCGGCTGGGCCGCAGTGAACCAGGTATTTATAGCCGAGGCCACACCAGAGGTTATAGATGCCCTGCGCGAGTTGCCAACAGGTCGCAGTTTGGCACGCCATATAGAAAACCTGCGTACGGGGAAAACACCGCTCGATTCAATTGAACGTGAATTATTACCCTATGGCGGTGCAATGAGCGAAAGTATCGCCACAACACCAATTGATGCATCCGGCTGGCGCGAGTTGGAAAGTGTCATCGCAGAATTTACCCCAGACCAAGAAGGACTGGCCCGACTGGAAGAATCACCCGTTATCAAAAAATTTGGTCCCGAATGGATTGTGGGTATACGTTCGGCACTGGCGGGGAATACGCAGTTGCAGCAAAAGTGGGATGTGGTTGCCCAAACTTATCGCGCATATACCTTATGGAATTCCGCAACAGAGATTTTAAACACCCCTATTTCCGACCGTGTTCGTGCACAGTTGCAGGTTGATATGCCGGAATACGAAACATATCTGCCTATGTTTGGCGCGTCCGGGACAGAATTACTGGGCAAGTTGCGCACATTCGTCAGCAGTGTAAAGCCCAACCCAAATCAGTCCACGGCATCTGAAAGCATTTCGGCAGAATCTGCATCGGCAGATGTGCTATAAATCGTATCTACCGCGTGCGGTGTGCCGATATACAAAATAGCCCCCGCAGGTGACAGGATAAAATCAAGCTCACGCAGGCGTTCACGTAACTCGGCCCGCTTTCGCGGTGTATTGCTGGTATTGGGAACTTCTACGTCGTCACATATAATAAGGTCGGAACGCAATCCGGTTATGTTTCCATATACCCCCTGGCAGATTACTGATGGCTCGCGGATACCAATCGGTCTGTTTACCGTTATACGCCCCGCGGCCCATTCTTTCTTGTTCGTAGGAACCAAGGCGGCACATCGCGGATGATTTTCTAAAATATGCCTTATATGCGCCACCATTCGCGATGCCAAGGTTGTTTCGGCCGATAATATTAAAATTCTGGTTTCCGGCCGCATGTATAAAACACATGCGGCAAATATCCCCACAACCGTTGATTTACCCGAATGTCGAAAAGCCATTAACAGACCGCGGTGCGGCGCACTGTTCCAAACATCTACTAAAAAGCGCATTATCTTGCGGTGATGTTGCGGCGTCGGCAGCCCCAGCAGTTCGTTCCATTCATCCAAGAATTTATAAAATTCCGTAGTCATCACGATTTTCGTTTGGTGCCGTATCGGTAATATATCCGTAATCGTTTATCAATAACGGCAATGCCCCGGCCAATACCGATACCAGATTATTATATATCCCCAGAACGCCCCCACCGCTAAGCTTGTCTTGGACCAGGTTATTAGTATATTCCAAAAACTCTTTTACGTTGTCATGGGTATTCTGCCACTGGGCCAGGTCGATATCCATCTGGCGGATATCACGTAACGCAGCAAGCAGAAAATTAAAATCAGTGTTCAAATCTTCCGGGTCTATTTTTGCCGTCGGCTGATAATCTATCACACGCGACAGCGTTACCTGGCGAAAGATATCTATGCGCGCCCCTTCTGTCGGGGCGGTGGGAAATATTACAGTGCCACCGGTCAAATCCTCGTTCGGATAAACACCATACTGGGTATGTGTCAGGGCACGCTCATCCACTGATACGCATACGTCGGATTCCTGAAAAAACGGGAATGTGAACAGGTACTGAGTTGTAACACCGTCACCGATGTAGCTAATTTTATGCATTGTCGCCCCCTATTCTTAGCCGACAAGCTGGTCAAAGCGCGATAGCAGCGATTTTACCAGGTTCGGTTTCTTGGCATGGGCTTTCTTAAGCTTTTCAAGGTTGTTCTGGCGCTTTTCCTGATAGGGCTGCTCCGCCTCGTCGCGCAGACGCTTTAAAACGGCCTCTTCGGTCATTCCCCGGCCCGCACCAGACATTCCGGACGCACCGTACTTAGCTCGCTGGGATGCCAAGGTCTTTTTTACCAAATTGTTTTTTGCCTGCTCGTCTGCTGCCATTTGCTCCAATATCTTTTTTCTTTCGCTTTTTGCTTCTTTTTTGGCTTTCTTGTAGTCTAAAACTTCTGTCACATCAGATACGACTTGTCCCATTATTTTCTCCTTTATTGTCATCAATTAAATTGCATACCAGCCGTGAATGGTTACCGACAGTATCGTCGCTCTAAACGGTTCTGTGCCATGCAATGTCCACATCGGTGAAATAGTATCTCCACGCGTACCCAGAACATTTATAGTCACATCACCGTCATATCCCGGGGCACCGTCCTCATACACAGAATTTGGCAGCGATACACGCGCTCCGTTTATGAACAAAGATTTGGTATCTAAAACACGTGCAGATATTTTTCTTATTCTGATTTTCTTAGGGTTGTGCCCCCCCGCACGCAGCGGCAATGCCGATGCAGTAAAAGAAAATTCATACCGGCCTGCATCAACCATGGCGCTATCCGAAAACTTTTCCAGAAAATATGACGAATCTCGCTGCGTTACGACATATGTTTCGCCACCAACAGCGGCTACTGATTTAAATAGCCCCCGGGTCTTATAAACACCCCACGCAGAAATACCCAATGCGGAATTCTTATTTAAAACAGCCATATCACCCGATGCCATTACAACAAATAACTGATGAGTATCGCCGTTATACGATATATCAACCGGGTCTGTCATAATGCTCTTGGACAGTGCGCACAAATCATTCGCATTATAGTTTTCACCTAACTCATCCAGGGCCAATTCACGAATATCTTTCTTGGTTGCGGAAATAAATACGGTCGCACCTTCGACCTTTTGTGGCGGCAGATAACGTGACGCAATACTGCCAACACTGGTGTGCTGCTTTATATCTACCACGGACGGTGTCAACGGCTTGCTGGATATGGCCCATTCGCCAACAGATGTTAGAATCTGTAGATTATCACTGCTAACAACGGTACATATTTCCTGGCGCCGCTGTGACAGCAGGGTTATGAATATAGCCTCGTCGTCCAGACCGGTTCCGACATTAAAGTTATTATGGCGCCCAACCTGAGACATCCATACGCCGGCCGGCCAATCGCGTGAGCCACCAAATACCAGTCTGTCTTGGTGAAATGAGATACTGCACGGCCACCCGCGAGTATTGCTAAACACAGCCTCAGCCCAGTCGGATATCGCAGACGACGGCAACGTATATGGACCATTGGTATATGCCGTTACCACTGTTGGACTGACATATTTGGTAATAACCCACTGGCGCCCCAGCAGCAGCAGGCGACCATTTACATGCCTGTCGGACCAAAATGGCGCGGATGTTGTAAACGTTGCATAATTGTTACCGGCAGCATTCTGGGTAACGGTTATTTTTATATCATCGGCGTCATCAAATTTCATAAACGGAATATTTACCGTCATATCCGCATCATTGCGGGAAAAACTGAACCAGGTCAAAGAAAAGCTGTTTTCAGTTTTCTTTAAAATCCGCGGCTCATAGTCGGGATGCACAAATATCATTGTGCCAAATCGCTGTGCGTACTGCAGCCTGGCATGGGCCGCAGAATTCCATGGTGCCAGCAAATCCCTGATTAAGACACCGTCGGAATACACCAATATATGCCCGTCGGTCAGTGCCAGCAGATAGTCCTCTTCTTCGGACACAGAAAAAGGTATAAGCCTGGCCGTTGATCGCAAATCGGCCACTGATACCAATCCCCGGCGTCGTGTCAGCCCACCACCCGCAATAACATCCATATTTTCTAACTGCGACAAACCATTTATATCATCACGCGCAAAGAACTCAGAATCTACCTGGCCGCTGGCAAAAGAATTTTGTGTTTTTATAAACTCTCCCATTTCATTACCTCTGTCCGATTAAAAACGTGTGCTGATTAACGAAAAGTTATCTATTGCCTTTGATGCGGATGTTGTGCTGTCGATGAACTTAGCCGACTGCAATTCCGTTTCATATAACGCCGCCAGCATTCGGAAAACATTCTGCTCGCCCAGCAGGGGTATGCAAAATTCCATCGCCAAACGCGTCGCCGCCAGTGATGCAAAGTAGCCCGGGAACGCATCCGGTGTAACACGCGACATTCCAACAATGGTTAAAGTATCTGCACCGGGGCACAATATTTTATTCCCCTGAATTTCACCGTGACTTTTTACCACACGCAGGCAATCGGCCGGTATTAGGAAATCGCCGTCGGTATTGCGTGTTAATTCGTATGTCCGACATGCAAATCGCCATACATGCGATGCCAACAGTGCATCTATTACCGGGTCAAACAGCGTTCTTGACAGGCGCGACGCCGCCGTATCATCGGTCAGCGACTGAATGGGCGCTTCGCCCAGTTTCAATAGTGCCATTGAACACAAATCTATTTTTGTAAGCATGAAAACGCCCCTTTTTGTTCATAAAATATGGGCCGGTGTATTCCGGCCCGGCTAAGATTATGCCAGTGCGGCCAACGTTACACTTGTTGCGTTTGCACTTACTTTTTTAATGGAGGTGTTATCCGACGCGTTTATGATAATAACGTCGCCAACATTCATCAGTGTCTTTACGCTGTCGAAATAGCCCGCATTACTTATTGGCGTCATCTTATCTTCCGATGCGTAATGCCACAGTGTGAATCCATTTGCGTATGCGATTACCGACAGATTTTTATTTTGAAATGCCATTTCTTATATCCTTTGATTGTTTTTTATTCTGCATCAGACGGCGTAGCAGGTGCTTCACCGCACTTAACACGTACAATACCGGCGGTATCAATCAGGACTGCGCCCTGGGACATGCTATTGCTGACGAAGTGCGCAGCACGTTCACCATGCCATGAAATATCAGTCTTTACTTCCTGGCCACAGGCATGACCAACACTGGACGCGTGATATATAAAGCAGTCACGATTTGTCCCGCTAAGCGGCAGACCATTATGCAGAACCCATGTAATACCCAGCCATTTGCGTGCCTCGGCACCATTTGCCAGCGGCGTGTCACTTACATAATCGGCGGAAACAAATTCATCCATCGACAGCAGCTCGTTCCACTGGTGAACACCCACCACAGCAAAGCGACGACCGTCATCAGGAACATCGTTTGTATTCAAAACTTCCAATGCGGACAGAATTATCGATTTGTTTAAACCGTTGGTATAGTCCCCAACAGAAGACGTTGCATTATTCATCGCGGATATAATCAGCTCATCGGTTTTGCGTCCCAATGCATAAGCACCCGCAGACGCGACAACGCGGCGTTCATCCACGTTTGTCTTCAATTCATCCAACGCATCAACCCAGTCACCGGCATAATAATCCTGCAGGATGCATTCGACCGGCTCATGATTCAAATTCATAACCGGCACAATGCCATGACGTGATTTTGTGCTGGCTGTGCCGCGGCCAACTTTTTGGAATGTTGTGCTGGCGCCGACAACGCCGCTTTTGCTGCGAACGGTTGACAGCAATTTTGTGCCCATCTGCTGATAGGCCAAATGAACATCAGCTTCGAATTGTTTTACGAAGACTTTATCTATGGAAACAGACATAAATTTTCCTTCCTTGTATTCTTAGATAAATAAAGGCACGCAAAGTTACGTGCCGGTTTATAATTTTGTCTTTACGGTTATGCATTTGGATGCGCCGCTCAACAAAATACGCGGGTCCTGTTTTGGATTATCCGTGCAAAGATTCAGTCGGACAAACACATCCGGTCAATATCCGACTGAATCTTTACAGAAAAAAAACACCCGAAAAATATTCGGGCCAGAGATAAAAAAATCCCCGCAGATGCGGGGGAATTATTATTTTTTCTTAGCGCATGGCTTTTTCGCACACGGCTTTTTTGCAACAACTTTTTTTGCCGCCGGTTTCGCAACTACTTTCTTTGCAACCGTTTTTTTCGCAGCTGGCTTCGCCGCAACCTTTTTTGCAGCCGGTTTCGCCGCAACTTTTTTTGCCGCCGGCTTCGCCGCTACTTTCTTTGCAGCCGGTTTTACCGCAACTTTTTTTGCAACTGTTTTTTTTGCTGCCGGTTTCGCCGCTACTTTTTTTG
>WSMU01000052.1 GCA_013316395.1 Alphaproteobacteria bacterium
AATACTTCCACATCAAACGATTGCTGATTTGCGCCGCATCCAGCCCCTCGACATCATTACGGGAATAGACCATGGCAAAAAAAGTGCGGCGCCCATAGGAAAACTTCCGTTAAATTTTTAGTTGAATTTAATTTGTGTTTCAATCAGAATAAGAAATGAGTCCTTGGTTTTAGGTTCTTTGGAGCAGGGTATCTCAAAAGAAAAATTGAAAGGAGAGGGAAAAATGACACATGCAGATATGTGGAATGCAATTGACAGTTTTGCACGCAGTCGTAATATGACCTGTTCATGTATGGCGCGTCGCAGCGGGTTGGATTCAACAACATTAAACCGCAGCAAGCGCTGGACGCGCGATGGCAAACCTCGTTGGCCGTCTATGCAAAGTCTGGCAAAGGTATTGGACTCAAATGACGCGTACATGATAGACTTTGCGCGTTTTTGCCCAATGCCAGATGGAAAAGAAAAATAAATGTGTGGCTCTAAAAAATGCGGGTTTGTTCCCCGCATTTTTTATTCGCGCCAAATAACATTTTCAAACATTGCGTTTATTTTATCGCGCAGGTTTGTATCGTTAAAAAATTGCTCGCGCGCATCCGGGGTTGTTTTATCGCGCTCGTCATCAAAATGTGGAATGTATTTTTGTATGGCTATATTTTGAACCCCGCGCGCCGCCAAAATATCCGCTATTTCGGACAGGGCGGATTTAGTAATAAAACGCGGGTCACATGTTATACGCACCTCTATCCCGCGGCCAGTTCCCAGCCAGCTATCCAATGATTCCAGCATCCGCTCGTATGCGACATCATTCCCGACCAGTTCTTTGTATTTGTCGCGGGTTGTCTTGAAATCCAGACCGACCCAATCAACAATTTCCGCAGCCCGCCGCAGCATTTCAGGATAAAACCCGTTGGTATGCAAACCAACTGAAAATCCGAGCGCCTTTACCGCCCGCATATAGTCCAGCACCGCGTCACCCTGCATCAGGGCCTCGCCGCCGGAAAATACAATCGCCTCCAGCTTTCCAACACGATTGCGCAACAGGTCCAATACCTTTGCCGGGTCGTATTCACCGCTGCCTACATCCAATAAATGGCGGTTAGAGCAATACGCACACCGCAACGGACATCCCCGCAAAAACAGCACCGCGGCCAGTTTTCCCGGATAGTCGATTGTGGTAAACGGTACATAACCGCCAATTTGGATTTCTGGCATTTTATTTAAGCCGCCTTTTTCATCAATTCTTCGTGGCGTGCACCTGTTGTCAGACAGTTTGATTCTTTGAATGTTTTTCTCTCACAGAATTCCGAATATTTACCAATATTGAAGTTGGATACAGGTCTGATAAAGCCCATAGAACGTGAAAAACGTTCGCAAGGTGTTCTGTTTACCAATGTTTGTGCTTCGCCCATATTCATGTTTTTTTCCTCCCTTTGGTTGTTTTTTATTGTTCGTTTGATGCCTGTCGTGCGGCGGCAATTTCCGCATCGCATTTCGGGCAGAATTCATAGTTCCCGGCCAGATATCCATGTTTCGGACATATCGAGAATGTCGGGGTCAGTGTCATGTACGGAATGCGATAATTCTCAAATATCGTACGTACAATCTTTTGTGCGGCTTCGCCACTTGATACCGGTTCGCCCATATACAGGTGCAACATTGTCCCACCCGTATATTTCCTCTGCAATTCTTCCTGGTGCTCAAGTGCGACAAACGGGTCGTCTGTAAAGTTCACAGGCAGCTGGGTTGAATTAGTGTAGTAGGGTGCATCCTTTGTCCCGGCTGTTATGATATCCGGAAAGTTCTTTACGTCTGTCTTTGCAAAGCGGTAAGAGCAGCCCTCAGCCGGTGTTGCCTCCAGGTTATAGAGGTTGCCCGTTTGTTCCTGGAAGTTAGCCAGGTTTTCACGGATAAAGTCCATAACATCCAGCACCATCTTTTTACCAAATACACTGGCGATATTTTCGGCACCGTCTGTAAAGTTCAAAACCATTTCATTCGCACCGTTAACACCGATTGTGGAGAAATGGTGGCTCCAGTCGCCCAGATACCGGCGTGTAAACGGATACAGGCCGCGCTCCATGTTCTTAGATATTATTGTACGCTTTATCTCCAGGCATTCGCGGCCCAAATCCAACAAGCGTTTAAGTTCACGGAACAGCCCCTCGCGGTCACCCTTGTGGGTATAACCCAAACGCGCCAGGTTGATTGTAACCACCCCAATCGAGCCCGTTTTTTCGGCCGAGCCAAACAGACCGCCGCCACGCTTTAGCAGCTCGCGCACGTCCAGACG
>WSMU01000023.1:0-4956 GCA_013316395.1 Alphaproteobacteria bacterium
GTGTTGGGCGTGCCTTGGCACGTCGCCTGGGGGTGCCTTTTGTTGATTCCGACAAGGAGATAGAGGCGGCGGCCGGCAACAATCTGGCCACCAACCGAACAATGAATTTCATCAAAGCCACCAGGCTGCACAGCCGCAGCCCAGCCCATAAATAACACCGGCAACAGAATAAAACTTCTCATCTCGCCCCCTTCCCTCATATTTTATGCCTAAGAAAATCCTCCGTTTTTTTTAGGCATATAAAAAGCGACCAAAAGGTCGCTTTTTATCACAAAAAACAAATAGTTATTCCATGGACGCCAACTGCTCTAGCTGGTCGGCAGCAATCAGGGCATCTATCATTTCATCAAGCCCGGCACCACCCGCCAAAATATCATCCAATTTATACAGCGTCAGCTTTATTCTATGGTCTGTAACGCGTTGCTCTGGGAAATTATACGTACGAATTTTTTCGCTGCGATCACCACTGCCGACCATCGATTTGCGCGACGCATTCGAAGCGCTCATCTGCTCCATTCGCTGCTTTTCATATAGCTTGGAGCGCAATACAGCCATTGCCGATATTTTATTTTGCAACTGCGAACGCTCATTCTGACAAGTCACCACAATCCCCGTAGGAAAATGAGTAATACGTATGGCGCTGTCCGTTTTATTAACGTGCTGGCCGCCGGCACCCGATGCACGAAAGATATCTATGCGAATATCCTTGTCATCAATAACAACGTCAATATCTTTTGCCTCCGGCATTACGGCAACGGATGCCGCACTAGTATGAATACGACCACCCGCTTCGGTTTCCGGAACACGCTGAACGCGATGAATTCCGGATTCAAACTTCATTCGCCCATACGCGCCCGCACCGTCTATTTTAAAGATAATTTCCTTGTATCCACGCAGCGATGTCGCATTTTCTTCGACAACCTCTACCTTCCAGCCCTGGCGCAGCGCGTATGATTTATACTGATTATATAAATCCCCCGCGAACAGCGCCGACTCTTCACCACCGACACCGGCACGAATTTCCATAATAACACTGTTGTCATCCGCATCATCGCGCGGCAGCAGCGCAATCTGCAATCTGCGCTCTATTTCTGGCAGAACATGATTCAGCTCCGCCAACTGCTCTGATGCAATAGAATGCATTTCCGCATCATGCAGCATTTCCGTCGCATCCGCGATACCGCGAGTAGTTTGAAAGTATTCATCTATCAGCGGCAAAATCTCACCCAGCCGCGAATACTCTTTTGACAGACGTGTCAGTTCTTCACCAGATGCCTCGCCCGAGTTCATCTGGTTCGCAATATCGTCTGCACGTGTTTGTATATCTTTTAATTTCTGCTCTATTATCATGATTATTTCTTCAAAAGTTTAACCAAATCTTCAACCGCAATCTCACGCTGCGAGCCGGACGTCATATCCTTTAATGCAACGGTATTATTGCCAACTTCGGTATCGCCGATAATGACACTGAACGGCGCCCCTATCTTATCTGCAAACTCTATTTGATTTTTAAATTTCCTTTCCGTATCCAAATAAGTTGCCGTCGATATTCCGGCCGCACGCATTTCATCCGCAACACGCATCGCATATGCGACATTGTCATTACCCATAACAAGTATGACCGCCGTCACAGGACGCGCAAAGCGCGAAACATCGATTTTTCCACCCTCTAGCAGCGCCCAGAATATACGAGAGAATCCAATCGCCGCCCCGACACCAATTATCTTTGTTTTACTGAACTTGCCGGCCAAATCGGCATAACGCCCGCCACCGGCCGCCGTGCCCAGTTCCGGATGTTCTATCAGCTTAAACTCAAACACCAGCCCAGTATAGTAAGCCAGGCCACGCGTAATAGACAGGTCCAACTCCGCCCTTTCAACACCAATTGCACGCAGTGTTTCCATAAACCCGGTCAGTTCCGCAATCGCCGCATCCAGCGGCTCTGACGCGCCAACAAAATGCGCATAGCCGTCTGTAAACACCGATTTTATTTTTTCTTCTGTCCGCGCGTTCCCGATTGCATCGCGCAGACCTTCTGCGAAATCTTCGTCACCCATTTTGTCCTTTTTATCAATCAGAACAAAAACGTCTTTCTTTTGAGCCGGACTTAATTCCAGATATTCAAACAACGCATCCCAAAAGGGGCGACTGCCGACATGGACGCATGCCGGCCCAATAAACTCGCACGCAGTATCCAATGCACGAGAAATTACCAAAACTATTTCCGCGTCATAGTTCGTAGATAGGCTGTTTATACCAAGGATATCAAGGTCCATTTGATAAAACTCGCGATAGCGGCCACGCTGGGCGCGCTCACCACGATAGCGTTTGGAAAACTGGGCCGCACGAAAAGGAAAAGTCAAATCATTCAGATGCCCTGCGACATATCGCGCCAGCCCAACAGTGCCATCATACCGCAGCCCCATTTTTGTATCACCCTTTTGGAACAAAAACATCTGCGTTTCTATTTCATCCCAGTTATCCTTGTCCGTAAGCACCTCTGCCCGCTCTATGGCCGGCAAATCCAATACAGAAAAGCCGCTAGTGCGCAGCACGTTTAGCATGCGCCCCGCACATGCATCAAAGCAGCGCTGCTGCGCCGGCAGCAATTCTACGAATCCGGACAATGGTTTTGTTGGCTTTAAGTCCATAATAAAATCCTATATTTTTTGCGAGTCACACCCGCCATTTTGTTTTTGGGTATTATAACATAAAAAGAATACAATAGCTAATATGACGCCCGATGGGCGTGATGCAAAATATTAAAATGAAAGCCAAAAATTAACATCCGTTTAATTTTAGCGAATAAATTTGATTTTGCAACAAAAAAGCCGTCTACAGATATTTGTGCAGTTCTGCCCCATGAGCATTAAGCCAGCGCTTTGCACGCTCTACCCCAAAGCCGTAAAGTTCTGATACCGTCGCCCAAAATTCCGGCGAATGATCCATATGTCGCCGATGTGCCAGCTCATGCATAATGACATAGCGCATTACATCATACGGCGCGAATGCCAATCGCCATGAAAAGCATATCGTGCCCGTCGACGAGCAACTGCCCCAGCGACTGGTCGTGTCACGCAAAGAAATTTTCCGAGGCCACAAATCGCGGGGCGCGCTACGAATTATCCGCTTTACCTCCGCCAGGAATTCTTTCTTTATCAACTCCCCCAGGCGGCGCTCAAACATATCCGGCGCCCCACCTATAATAAGATGCATTCCGTCATTACTGTATGAATTTGAATATCGTGACGCATCATGCATAACTGTTACGCGCCGCCCCAGATATTCCAGACACATTCCCGGCTTAACGGTTTCGCGCTGCGGCGCACGGGCAAATATCCGCTCTATCCACTTGCGCTTGGCCTCTAAAAACTCTAGCGCGGCCATATCCCGCACCAGCCAGGGCTTCGATATCTGAATTTCCCTGTCACGGCCAATTTTTGGGCGCAATGTTATATTACGAATACCGCGACGCGCGGCAATTCGCACCGGTATTTCTTCGCCGTCGGATGCCGTAAAAACATATTCGGAAACAGACATTATTTGCCTAAGCTATCCTTTATCTGACGCGCAATTGTTTCCGCATCAAAGCCACATCGCGCATAAACCGACGCCCCGTCACCGGACACACCAAACTCGTCTATTCCAACGACCGCGTCTGCAAATTCGAACCATGGCGCCGCGGCGGCTGCCTCTATCGCCACAACATAGCCGCGCAGTATTTTTTTCTTATACTCATCACTTTGCGCACGAAAGATAGAAACACAGGGCATTGACACAACCTGAATATCATCACCCAAAATCCCCGCGACCGAAACCGCCAGCGGCACCTCAGCCCCGGTGGCAACAATAGTTGCACGCACACGCCGCCCGGATGCCGGCTTTATAATATACGCACCACGCGATAAATCAGCATTTTCTGGCGCGGCTATTTGCATTACTTTCTGGCGTGATAAAACTATACACGACGGACAGGCCGTATCAGACATTGCATACGTCCATGCGAACGCAATCTCTGCACCGTTACACGGCCGAAATACATTTAAGTTAGGCATCAACCGCAGTGACGGCAACTGCTCTATGGGCTGATGCGTTGGACCGTCTTCGCCAACCGCAATACTGTCATGTGTAAACACGTATGTCACAGGCAGCCCCGACAATGCCGCCAAGCGAATCGACGGCCGCATATAGTCAGAAAACGCCAAGAATGTCGCACCAACCGGCCGCATTCCCGCCGCCGCCAGGCCGTTCATCACCGCACCCATTGCATGCTCACGCACACCATAGTTTATATAGTTGCCAATAAACTCGCCCGGCATTATATCATGCGCAAACGCACCTTTGACATTAGTGCTGCCGCCTAAATCCGCACTGCCCACGATTAAGTCACCGCCACGCCCCATCAGCGTTTCCAAAAAGCGCCCCGACAATTCGCGCGTTGAAACAGCGACTCCCGCATCCCATGTCATTTCCAGCCCAGACATATCAGGTGTCGTCCATGCCTGAATATCACTGCCGCCGTTCTTGGATACCGCGGCAACCTGCCCCCACAGGCTTATTCCTTTTTCAGTTTCAAATTCCGACGCCAGGCGTTCCAGCTCCGCCATATCCAGGCCCAAGCCATGCGCACGCGGCGTACCCGCCGCCGACGAACCACGCCCCAGCGTTGTCTTTGCCTGAATAAATACAGGCATATCACAATCGCCGGCATCTTCTAAGGCATCCGTTATTTGCTCAAAATCATGGCCGTCTATTGACATAACATGCCAGCCGGCCGCCTCCATCCGGGCCGGCACATCAATATCCGTCAGGGCCGCCCCATCAATACTTATTCCGTTATCATCCCATATAAGGATTAAATTATTCAGCTTGTACCTACCTGCAAATGCGATCGATTCCTGGGCCACACCCTCCATCAAATCGCCATCGCTGCACAGACAGTAAACACGACCGTCG
>WSMU01000023.1:4966-14593 GCA_013316395.1 Alphaproteobacteria bacterium
CGCCAGCGCCAGCCCGGCCGCATTTCCAATCCCCTGCCCCAGGGGGCCCGTCGTTGCGAACACGCCGGGTATTCCGAATTCCGGGTGCCCGGGCAAACCACCAACCTTACGAAACGAGTTCAAAGGCGGCAATTCGTACCCGGCCAGATGCAGCACCGCATACAGCAGCGCACTGCCATGCCCCGCCGACAACACAAACCGGTCGGTACCGCGACGCAGGAAGTTTGCAAATATATCACTAACAATATCGGCCGCCCCCAGCGCGATACCGACATGCCCGCTGCGTGCGGAAATTATGGATTGCAGCGCGGCGCTACGCACCGCGTTGGACATTTCTTTCAATTTTTTGGAATCGTACATCATTTTATGATATTATATCACAAAAAGGCGATGGATAAAATGTTAAAAATATGGACTGACGGCAGCTGTCTTGGCAACCCAGGCCCCGGTGGCTGGGCGTTTGTGGCAACTAACGGAAAAGATACCGCCGAGCGCTGCGGCTGCGAAAACGACACAACGAACAACAGAATGGAACTAATGGCGGTTCTGCGCGCGCTTACCGCCGCACATCGACATGCAGAGGTTGAAATTCACACCGACAGCCAATATGTAAAAAACGGCATGCAGTCATGGCTAAAAAACTGGAAGCGAAATAACTGGCGCACGGCGGATAAAAAACCTGTAAAAAACCAGGACCTGTGGCAGGCATTGGACAACGTCGCCCAAAACACCAAGATTCACTGGGTTTGGGTCAAGGGCCACGCGGGCGAAGAATTAAACGAGCGCTGCGATACACTGGCGCGGACCGCGGCCGAAAGCCTGAAATAAAAAACGCCCTAAACGGGCGTTTTAATTTTTATAATAGCACTTGTCGCCGACTATTTCCCCCTTGCCGGTACTGTCGGCAAATGTTCCACCGGATTCCAGATAGCACTCTGTCACCACCTTGGCGCCGGCCGCTGCGGTGGTACCAAAATCCCCATAAGTGCTGCCCCAGTAAGAACGCGGGCACTGAGAACAGCTTGATGTGCCATAAAAGCCTTTTTTACAATATTGGCACGACGTGGCTACGTGAGGCGTACTATAATCAGGCGACCCAAGCATAATACTATTGGAGCAATCCCTACAAGTCGTCCCGGACAGATACTGGCGATAGTCGCACGCACAGCTAATAAACGAACAACCCGTCAAAATATATGGTGACAGAGACGTCCCGGAACCACCGACCTGGCTGGTATATGAAATTTTAATATAAGTGGTCTGACAGCTATATGGCACACTGTTCTGACATTTATAATATGCACCTCCCCCATGTGATGGAGTTACTGAGCTTAAATTAGTCCCGGCATTTCCCAAATATAATTCCGCCGCACCGGCCAGTGATGGCATAATCGCAAGAATTAAAAGCAAAAGTATTTTTTTCATATTGTCATTCCCCCGTTTTTCGCAATGAAAAACCACCCAAAAATATGAGTGGCCAGGAGGTTGAAGACAATCCTAAGAATTGTGTGCTTATTCAATATATTCGCAACCCTCCTGACCCGCGGGTTCAGGAGTTTTTATCATCGTAATAGTAAAAACGGCGCCACATAACGCGCCATAAGTACTTATTCCGACGCTTAGGTAGAGGTCTTCACACCCCATCGCGAAAACTCTTCGCGACAAAAAGATTATATACATAGGATGAAATTAAAACAAGGAAATAAAAAAATCCCTGACGGGGATTTTTTATGAATCTGCATTACCACGAAACCCAAGGGCAACGATAAACATTTCCACACTATCCTTACGCGAAGATGGCGGCTTGATATGATGTACGGATTCAAATTTTTCTTTTATCTGACGCAGCAACTCGTTTGTTGTTCCGCCCGTAAAAGATTTTGCAACGAATGTTCCACCCGGCTTTAGCGCACGCAGCGCAAAATCAAACGCATACTCGAGCAAAACCATCTGCCTTATATGGTCGGTCTTTTTATGCCCCACCGTATTTGGCGCCATATCCGACATTACAACATCCACAGTACCATTTTCCGCGGCATCTGCAGGCAGATTTAATTTTTCAACCAACCAATCCAGCGCCGCATCCTCTGTAAAGTCCCCTTGGTAAAACTCTACGCCTGGGATTGGCTTAATCTCCAGCAGGTCCATCGCAAAAACTTTGCTGCGCGGGAATTCACGCATAACATACTGCGTCCATGAGCCGGGCGCCGCCCCCAAATCGACTACAACCTGTCCATTTTTTAAGAAATGAAATTTTTCATTCATTTCAATTATCTTGTAGGCCGCACGCGCACGATATCCGTCTTTTTGAGCGCGCGCGACATACGGGTCCGCCGCCTGGCGCTGCAGCCAGGCAACCGAAGATTTCTTTGCGGCAATTTTTTTATTTAATATTTTCATACTATTTCAACCCGCCCGGCATAGTCGGCGCACCCGGCATGCCTGCCGCACCACCTTGGGCCGCCTGCATTTTCTGCATTACAGCCTCCATTCCACCCATGCGCTGTATCATCGCCATTTGCTGCTTCATTTTTGCATGCTGTTTGATGATATGCTCAACATCACGCACCGTACAGCCGGCCGTTTCTGCAATTCGCGCTTTTGCATTTGCAAAAATTTTCTCCGGATTGGCGCGTTCTTCGGGCGTCATCGCCTCCAGAATTTTTATCTGGGCGTCAACACTGCCATCCTTGATTTTTTCTTTCATTGCCGAAACAGCACCCGACATTCCCGGAACCATTTTCAGCAAACCGCTAAAATTCCCAATTTTCTTTATCTGCTTCAACTGGGCCAGCATGTCGTTCAAATTAAACTCTCCCGACATCATGCGCGCAGCAGTTTCCTTCATTCCGCTGGGGATTTTTGCATCATCAATCGATGCCGCACCCGCTGCCGCAACTGTTTCTTTTTCTTTCTTTTTTCCAAAACCAAACATTATGCTTTCTCCTTTTTTAAAACTTTTGTTTTTACCGCCCGGGGCGCCGGTAAATATTTCTTCAAATATTTACCTGTGGGCGAATCGGGTACCGCTGCAACCTGCTCTGGCGTGCCGGTGGCTATGACCTGGCCGCCGCCGGCACCGCCGGCCGGCCCCAAATCAATTATCCAGTCTGCGGTTTTTATAACCTCCAGATTATGCTCAATAACAATAACAGTATTGCCTTGCTCTACCAACTCATGCAGAACAGACAGCAGCATTTTTATGTCTTCGAAATGCAGCCCGGTTGTAGGCTCATCCAGAATATAGACTGTTTTTCCGGTGCTGCGCGCCGCCAGCTCCTTAGACAGCTTTATACGCTGTGCCTCGCCACCCGACAGGTCCAGCGAACTCTGCCCCAGCTTGATATAATCCAGTCCTACGCGCTTTAACAGTTCCAGCTTGCGCGCAATCTGAGGAACATTGATAAAGAATCGATATGCCTCGTCCACGGTCATATTCAAAACATCGGCAATCGATTTGCCCTTGTATTTTACAGCCAGCGTTTCATCGTTATAACGTGCGCCATGACATTTGTCACATTCGACATAAACATCCGCCAGGAAGTTCATTTCTATTTTTATCTGACCGTCACCCTGACATGCTTCGCATCGGCCGCCCTTTACATTAAATGAAAATCTTCCGGATGTGTAGCCGCGCGTTTTTGCCTCCGGCAGGGCCGCAAAAAAGTCACGAATATTTGAAAACACACCGGTATAGGTCGCAGGATTACTGCGTGGTGTACGCCCGATTGGCGACTGGTCTATATCTACCACTTTGTCCACGTTTTCCATGCCACGAATAATATCGTGTGCCGCTGTTTCCATTTTGGAATTATACAACGCACGCATCAGCGCCGGATACAGCGTCCCCAGCAACAGCGTAGATTTGCCAGAACCCGAAATACCCGTCAGCGCAATAAATTTCCCCAGCGGAAATTCAACATCTATGTTCTTTAAGTTATGCCCACGTGCCCCATGTACGGAAATCACATCACCATTTCCCGCCCGACGCTTCTTTGGCACATCTATTTTCTTTTTCCCCGACAAATACTGACCCGTCAGCGAATCAGGGTTCTTTATAACCTGGGCTGGTGTTCCACATGCAACAACGCGCCCGCCATTTACACCCGCGGCACGGCCGATATCAACCAAATAATCAGCAGCACGCATCGCATCTTCGTCATGCTCAACAACAATAACGGTGTTATCCTTGTCACGCAGCATTTTCAGAGTTTCCAGCAGCTTGTCATTATCACTCTGATGCAGACCTATTGAAGGCTCGTCCAAAACATATAAAACCCCCGACAGCCCACTGCCGATTTGTGATGCCAGACGAATACGCTGCGCCTCGCCGCCGGATAAGGTTCCGGCCATGCGCGACATCGTAAGGTACCCAAGGCCCACATTCTTTAGAAACTGTAACCGGCTGGTAATTTCGCGCAGAACAATTCGGGCAATATCATTTTCTTTTTGCGTCAAATGGTTTGGCAAATCGTTAAACCAACGCAGCGAATCATCAACGGCCATTTCACAGACATCCATAATATCGGCCCCATTGATCTTTACGCACAGAGCCTGGATATTCAAACGCTTGCCATGACACATCGGACACGGTTTCTCAGACTGATACTTCGCCAGTTCGGTACGCATCGACTCCGATTCCGATTCGCGCCAGCGACGCTCGATATTCGGTATTACGCCTTCATACGGTTTTTCATATACAAATCCGTTCCAGTTGATTTTAATAGGCTCGTCCCCGCTGCCGTATAAAATAAGATTCTTTTGCTCCTCGGTCAGCATGTGCCAGGGACGCGTCATCGGAATTTTATATTTTTTATGCAGCGCACTAAGCAGATGCTCAAACTGGCTTAGCATACCGCCGCGCGACCACGGTGCAATGGCGCCATCCAAGATAGACTTTGAAGGGTCCGGAATTACCAAATCAGGCGACATATTCAGCTGAACCCCCAAACCGTCGCACGTTGGACATGCACCCGCCGGCGCATTAAAAGAAAACAAGCGTGGTTCTATTTTGGGCACTGTAAAGCCGCTGACCGGACAGGCATAGTTTTGCGAATATAAAACATCTTCATTTGTATCCAATCGGCGTACCAGCACCGACCCCGGCACCAGTCGCAATGCCCCCTCGAACGAGGCATAAAGACGCGAACGAAATTCATCTGTATCCGCATCATCAGCCGCCGGCATGGCCAAACGGTCTACGATAACAAATATATTATGCTTTTTATTTTTATCCAACGGGGGCACGGCCGATAAATCATACAGTTCGCCGTCTATGATGGCGCGGCTATAGCCCTGCTTTACCAAAAAAGCAATTTCTTTGCGATATTCACCCTTGCGGTCACGAACCAGCGGCGCCATAACGAATATCTTGGTCCCCGCGGGAATTTTCATGGTCCAATCAACCATTTCCGCAATCGTCTGCGACTTGATAGGCAGGCCCGTTACCGGTGAATGCGGCACACCAATACGCGCCCAAAGCAGACGCAGATAATCATATATTTCCGTAACGGTCCCAACTGTCGAACGCGGATTCTTAGAAGTGGTCTTCTGCTCTATCGATATCGCAGGGGCCAGTCCCTCTATCAAATCAACATCGGGCTTTTTCTGCATATCCAAAAACTGGCGCGCATACGAAGACAGTGATTCGACATATCTGCGCTGGCCCTCGGCATAAATGGTATTAAAGGCCAGCGACGATTTTCCAGAACCGGATACGCCTGTAAATACCACCAATTTATTTTTTGGCAGGTCTAAATCAATATTTTTAAGGTTATTTTCGCGAGCGCCGCGAATTTTTATCATATTTGCCATAGTATCTTAAAATATAGTCGAAATATTAAAAATTTCAAGGAAAAGGGCAATTTTTCTTATTCTGGCCCCTTGTTTTTATTCCGCAGCGAAAACGCTGTGCTGTTGGCAATAAAAAAATCCCCAAATGGGGATTTTTTATTCTGCGGATTCTGCATCCGGCGCCGCCGGGGCCGCCGGTTTTAAGTTTTCCGGATTCATAGAAATTCCAGATTTACGAGTATGCGCAGCACCAGCCTTTTCCGCCAATACGCCGTCAACCCAAATATCTATGCCACCTGCATTACCAAATGTGGCGCTATGATTCGCACCGGTTGGCACATAATAAACGTCCCCCGGCACCAAAACGCGGCTAAATACCGTATTTCCACGCGCATCTTCAACCTTTACCCATGATTCCTGGGCCGCCTGCAGGATAACGCGCGCACCTTCGCGATTTTCTGTACCAAAGCGCTCGCGCACTTTCTTTGCGTATGCCGGCTCTGACACGGTCTGAACCGGTACAGGCTTTATATTAGCGCTGTCGATTTCCATTGGTGTATCCGAACTACGAATGGAAGCGGTCAGCACAACCAGCCCCACCACCAGCACGGCCAGTATCGCCAGTCCGGCCGCAAACCACTTCCACTTGCGACGAACAAATATCAACGTACGCGCCACAATCCCGCCGGGCACACCACCGGGCGCCGCACATGCCGCGCCATCCGCGGCATCACCATCGGCCGCACATTCGTTTACCAGGCCCATTTCACGCTTTATCTTGGCCACAATTTCATCCGGGCTCAGCCCCAGTTCCATCGCATAATTACGCGCAAAGCCCAAGATATATACCGGTTCCGGTATTACGGAATAGTCACCGTCTTCCAGCGCCTGCAAAAATTCTTCGCGAATGCAGAGCTGCTTTGCTATTGTCGGAATCTCACGCTTGCGACGACCGGTTGTACGCGCATTACGCAGCATTTCACCCGCGGTCATTTCAACATTCTGCACTTCTGTATCGGTAATAATATTTTCATTCATGTTATTTATGTCCCCTGCTGATTGTTTTTTATCATAGAATCTATGCGGCCAAATCGCAACCCCAAAATTCGTCAATTGCCGCACGCAGTTCGTCCGCATCGGTTATCCGGTTCACCTTTATGCGAAATTCTGCGGAATTTGGCATACCGGCACTATACCATGCGGCATGCTTACGAAACATCGGGACCGCTGTGCGCGCACCATAATATTCCACAGAATACTCCAAATGCTGGCGAACAACATCCCCCACGTTATTGGGCCCCGGGCGCCCGGCCAGTTCCCCTAAAATCCATGGTCGCCCCAGCATAGCCCGCCCTATCATGACCCCACAATACCCCAACTGCGCCATACGCAGAACATCATCCGCGTATTTTATATCACCATTTGCCACAACCGGTATCGGGCATCCGTGCACATCGGGACTGACCGACGGACCAACATATAGCTGCGCACGCGTTCGCCCATGCAGGGCCGCAAAACTCACACCGCAATCGGCGGCAATATCTATCAGTTCGCGCCAATCCTTATGCGAATCATCCCACCCCAAGCGCGTTTTGATAGAAACCGGAATTTCAACCGCACGCACAACCGCACGCATAATATCCCCGGCCAGGCGATGATCGCGCATTAAAAAGGCCCCCGCCCCGGCGCGCGTTGCAACCTTGGGTACGGGACATCCCATATTGATATCAATCCACTTGGCGCCGGCATCCTGTAAAATACGGGCGGCATCCGCCATCAGCGCAACATCTGCCCCAAAAATTTGAGCACCGACAGCCCCCTCGTCATCATAGCGGTCAAAATTACGCAAACAGTTTTTATGCCCGCCGACCAACGAATGACACGATATCATTTCAGTAACAATTCGTGCATCGGGAGCGAATTGGCGTACAATACGTCTAAACGGGCGGTCTGTAACCCCCGCCAGTGGTGCTGCAAAAATTTGATTATTGTCAAACATTTGTGATATAATGGCACTCATGAGAGAAAAAATCAAAAATTTATTTGGCTTTATCGGGCGCGCCTGGTCTGGGGGCATCCGCGGGAAAGTAGGAATATTGTTCGCAATATTTGCCGGTTTTATGTTTATTCGTATCTTTTGGGGTGAGGTAAATGTTCAAAAATTCATAATGAACATATGGCGTCTTAGTGCGGAGCAAGAACAACTGGCGCACGAGCAGAAAAAGCTGGACTCGCTGGCCCGTCATATCACCCTAATTCAGGATTACAGCCCCGATTACGTTCAGGAGCTGGGGCTGAAGTATCTAAATGTTGGCGACCCCAATTTTAAAATTCTAAAACTGTAGTCAGTTTAGATACAAGATTACTCCGTTTAAGTACGTGGCAAACAGCAGCCATAAAATATATGGTACCACCAAATACGATGCACCATGGTTAATTGTATAAAACGAGCGCATCATCCATATAGAGATTATCAGTAGCGCAACACTGACGGCAAATGCGATACCAATTAAATGCGCCCCAAAGAACAGATACGTCCACAGGCCGTTTAATATTAACTGCCCCCCGAATAAAACATAAGAGCGGCTTTTGCCTGCGGACGGTCGCGGGGTATTCATAATTAAAAACAGCGCCAGCCCCAACAACGCATACAGCACGGCCCACGCCACGCCAAACACCCAGCCATCCGGCGTCAGCACGGATTTATTCAGTGCATTATACCACGCATCAGAAGGCCCACTGGGGGTGAACATCATTCCGAAAAAACCAGGCAGGAAACCGAAAAACATAGCACAAATAAATTTTAATATTTTTTTCATAATAAGGCCACCTTTGTATGCTTTTTATTATACCATTGCCGCCCCCACATCCAACACAGGAACCTTTTCGGGCGTGAAATGCAAAAAATATTAGAAATTTCAAATAAAATTTGTAATAATGCATACCGGAGCTGAGAAGACGCACCCGCCGGCCCAAATACAGGGCCGGCGCTGTTTCAAACGCAAAGGCCGCAAATCTGCGGCCTTTGTTAGTTAGATAATATTACCTACAATATTACTGTTCGCAAACTTCAACAGCATACAGAGTGTCGCCGTCAACTGTCGGATTTACACCCAATACGCGATAGCAGTTTGCTGCAACACCTTCGACTGTGTTCGCCGGAACAACGTCAATATATACATTTTCAACATCGGCCAGGATTTCATCGCTCGGGACAATAGACAGGAACATTGCATTCTTATCTGCGTTACGAACCGCATCCAGTTCCGCAACAACCGGGCACTTTACCAAGAAATCACCCTGCTGACCGGTGGCAATTTTTTCACATGTCTGCCCCAAAATTACAACAGTGTCATCCTTGCTGCTGCAACCCGCCAACAGCGCGCCACACAATACTGGCAAAACAAACAATTTTTTCATTATTTTCTCCTTTTTTCCTTTGAATAAGAAATGACCAAGCACCCCGGCATTTTGCCGCATCGCGTGTCCGCAACTGACGGGCCGCCATACGGAAATCACATGAGTTATTTTATTCTAAACCCAAACAAAATGACCCGCAACAAATATTTTTAAGAAACAAGACCTGATAAATACAGTATTTGCATGCCGCAACAGACCGCTTTGTGGAAACATACCCATATATGAAAATAATCCAGGATAAACAAGAGGTTATGAAACAAATTCCTATGCCTAATTGAAATGAGCGTTTTAATTAGTTCCATCCTTTGAACTTAGAATACCTGAAAAATATAGCCACTGTCAACGGCAAAATATGCCTAAAAAAAACGCTGGTTTTAATTAGGCAATCTATATTGGGGGAAACTATGAATAAAT
>WSMU01000024.1 GCA_013316395.1 Alphaproteobacteria bacterium
ATCGTTAGTGCAGATGAATAATATCATATATATAAATGCGGCGCAAGAAAAAAATAAATGCAAAAACCACTCTCTAACAAACGGGTGGTTGGGAGTAAGAACTACCATTCATAATAGCGCAGTTATTCAATATATTCACTGCCCCCCAACCTTAGTTAGAGTATTATGCATTTTAATGCATTTTGAATGAAGGGGTTCTTCGTCCCATATCGACAACACATCGATACATAGGTAATTATACATAAGATTTTGTAGGATTTCAATATATAAAAAGTGGTTGGAGGTTAACAACTATATTAAGGTGTAGCCCAGTTAATTCAAGTATATCACTGGCCCCCAACCATAAAAGTGGTTGGAGGTACAATCTATCGTAAAGTATAGCGGGCTTATTTATGTATATCACCCACTCCAACCATAAAAAGTGGTTGGACGCTTAGAAACTATCTCGATGTAATAGCACGACTTATTGGTTATTCGTCGTCATCCAACCATAAAAGGGGGCCGGGGGTCTAAACTATATCAATGACATAGCCGATTTATTTATATATATCATCGGCCCCCGGCCATACAAAAAAATCTGCTCCCGCGGGTGGAGGCGTGGAACTATGATTCGTCTTCGATTTCTTCTTCTTCGTCGCCTTCGACCGCGTTCAAATCAATTTCCTTTGGTATGCCCAAAATGTCTTCGATTTTATCTGATGCCTCGTCTAAATCTATTTTGTGTAATACCGCGAATTCCTGGGCCATGCGTTCCAGCGCGCGCAGGTACAGCTGGCGCGCAGAAAATGTCATGGTATCGGCCGCACTGCGCCGCTGCAGGTCGCGTACAACCTCCGCCAGTTTCATCGGGTCGCCCGAGTTTATGTTTTCTTCGTATTGTGCCGCACGGCGTGCCCATATCATGCGCTTGGCCCCGGCCTTGCCCTTGGCGGCGGCGATTGCCTCATCCATCTTTTTGACCGATGTTAACGGACGCAGACCCGATATCTCGGCACGTTCGACCGGAACGCGCAGGGTCATGTGGTTGCGCTCAAAATCAATGACCAGCATTTTTACCTTCTGGTCGCCAATTGTCTGCTCTTCGACGCGTAATAGTTTGCCGACACCCTGGGTCGGATATACGACGTATTGTCCTGTTTTAAAGTCTAATTTCTTGCTTGCCATTTGGCCGTACCCTTTAACGTTGCCATTCTCTCTGACATATCATGCATTATATCATAAAATAAGCAAAAAACAAACACTCGCGAAAAAAAATAAAGAAAAGCGCCCGTTCGGGCGCCTTTTATCGTGGCAGGCGGCGGCGAATCGCACCGGTGCGTCGCACACTGGATGCGCGACTGCCGACGTCGGTGCCGCTGGACGTGGCACAATGCCATTCACCGTTCAGTAAAACCGCCGTTTGGCCGCCGGGACAATCCGGCTTTTCCAGGCGCCATGCAAAACAGCTGCCTTTTTGGTATGACTGGTATGTGGCGTTGTCGCCGCCGCCGCGTGTATATGCACCGTATTCCGCATTCCATATACCCGCCGCCTGGCCACCGCACCATTTACGCTCACCAAAACATTCGATACAATTGCCGCTGGCATCGCATAGCTCTGCCGGGGCCGATGTGGATTTGTAGCCCGACGCGGCCGTGTTGCCGTGGCCCATTGACTTACCTGTTTCTAAATCCATACACCACAGCTTTTGACACTCGGCGGCATTTATGCCGTCGATGTTGCTGTGGCTGGTTAAAATGTAACCCGGGCCGCATGACGTAAACGCCGCGTTTGCGCCGCCGGCGGCTAAGATTATACTGGAAATTGCGAAAATAATCTTTTTCATCTCTCGGTATCCGTTTAGATACATTTTACACTTTTTTCGACCAAATCGCAAACATTTATTACTGGCCCAGGCCCGCCGGCGTAAAACGCCCGATATTGTTAAACAGTTCCTGGAGGGCGTTGAGCTCTATCGCGGCCGGAATCTCCGTCTCGCCGTCGGCAATGCGAACATTTGGCAAATCGCCATCGCGCAGGACGCGCGTCCGGGTTACGCGGTTGCCCGATACCCATGCCAACAGCACTGTTTTATTATCAAACGTATGGGGCAGGGGGCCGCGATAGTTTTCATCCGCACCGTAATAAATCCAGATTTCGTCGCCGTATTGGGTCTTTACCTGGGGCATGCCGATTTTTTCGGTCAGTGCGTTTGTTGTTTTTATCTCCGCAACAACAGTATCCAAATCCGACGGGAATACGTATCCGCGATGCTTGGTCTGAAATGTGCAGGCCGACAGGGCCGCTAAAAATATAAGTAAACTTTTTCTCATACCGATAAAGTTACAACAATTCATATTGCCGGTGCAACCAAAAAAGATTCCGAATCGCCGTTACATTACAAAGTCTTCGCCCAGATAAACTTTTTTAACCATTTCATCTTTGACGATTTCGGCCGTGGTTCCGTGTTTTAGGATTTTGCCGTCATGCAAAACATAACTGCGGTCGGTAATACCCAATGTTTCGCGAACATTATGGTCGGTAATAATAACGCCCAGGCCGCGATTTTTCAGTTGGGACACCAGGCTGCGGATTTCGTTTACCGCAATCGGGTCAATGCCGGCGAACGGCTCGTCCAGCAGAATGAACTTTGGGTCATTGGCCAATGCACGCGCGATTTCAACGCGACGACGCTCGCCCCCCGACAGGGCGGTTGCAGGACTGCGGCGCAGGGCTGATATTGAAAACTCGTCCAGCAAGGCATCGAGCTTTATCTTGCGCTTTTTACGGCTGGGCTCTACCACCTCCAGTATCGCCATGATGTTCTGTTCCACCGACAGACCGCGGAAAACACTGTTCTCCTGCGGGAGGTAGCCGATGTGCAGGCGCGCACGCTGATAAAACGGCAGGTGGGTTATATCCTGGGAATTTAAAAATATTTGGCCGCCTGTGGCGCCTATCTGGCCCGTGATGCAATAAAATGCCGTGGTCTTGCCCGCGCCGTTGGGCCCCAGCAGTCCAACCGATTCGCCCTGGCGTGCGATAAGTGAAATGTCGCGGATAACCATACGCTTGCCGTATGATTTTGACAGGTGTTCGACACGTAATACCGATTGCTTCATAATTTTATCACCAGTTCTTTTGTTAATATGCGGTCGCCGTTGCTGGAATCGATGCGGACATCGCCAATCAGGCGGATTGTTCGTTTCTTGCGGTCGTATTGCGCCGTGCGTGACGTTATATCCTGTGTTATGGTCTGGCCCCCGGATTTGCGCGTAATCGTGCCCGATACAATGTCCATGTATATTATATCCGGTGTCTTGTATTCCTGGCGGGCGGTGGCCGCACGCAGGCGGAACGGCGCACCGTTTTTATCCGTGCCGGAAAACGATGCACCCGACATTTTAAACTGATTGCTGATTACATCAGTCATGTTTATCGCGGATATCGGTGTCCACAACAACTGCTTCGTAAACAGGGCGCCTGCAACCAGGGCCGCCACCATTACCAGCCCCCAGCCGGTAAAGAAAAACTGCCACAGGCGCATCCAGCGCCGATGCTTTGTGAAAATAATAAAACTGCGTTTGTCCTTTTGCACATACGCAGTTTAAACCGCCCGTACGAAAAAAGCAATTTTTATATTTGTACAGGCATCTTTTTATGTTATAATCATAGGCAAGAGAGAATGAAAAAAGCCTTACTTATTTTTGCAGCCCTTGCATCTATGTGCCCGGATTGGGCCCATGGGGCCATGACTATTAAAAAGGCCGCACCGGTCGCACCAAAGACGACGTCGGCCGTGGAAAGCACGGGCAGCCTGGTGCCGACAGTATTGGGCCTGGTCGGGGCGGTAAAGGGACTGGATGCGAAGGTTAGAGAGCTAAGCGCGGAATGCGTGCCGACCGCGGCGGAAATTACATTTGTAAATAATACTATCAAAGAGTGGGCTAAAACAGGTGCCTCAACCGCAGATGAGGCGGAAAAGGCCCTGGGGATGCGTCGGTGTCAGGATATTTCAAGCGGTGGCTATGCGCGAATGGTGGAAATTAACGCCGGTGACGACGATGAGGAGTTTTTATGTACCGACTGGTTCGGTGGGCCCGGTAATGTCGGAATGGTATGGGAGAATTTCCCCATGGCCGCCAAGGCGACTTATTGTGCAGACGGCTCGTTCGAGTGCGGCAATTCGCAAAAGAAAACGGCTTCAAATATTTACAATGTATTCAATCTAATCGATTTTGGTGAGGCGGACTATACCCCGTCAGAGGCTAAGATGGCAAGCCAACTGCTGGCGAAGATTGAAAAGTGCTCGGATGCAAAGCTTAGTGCGGCAAAGCGCGCAATGTGGGGCGAGTTCTTGGTTAATACAATCAGCAATGTGGGCCAGCCCACTAATACGGGGGCAATTATGCAATCCGTGGGCAGCATATCAAACAGCGGCCTGGGCGGGGGGATATCATCTCTGTCTGGATTGGCAACGCAGTTGATGAATAAATAACTATCGCGGCACGCACATGCCGCGTTTTTTCTGCTTTACTCGGACCCTTAAAAATCGTATAATAAGGGGGATAATATATAAAGGAACGGGGATGAAAAACAAATCTGTTGCATCAACATTGGTTATTGCGCGTATGATTGCATTTGCGTCGGTGCTGGGACTGGCCGGATGTGCGTCTATGCGTGGGGACGGTAACGGCGATTATGCACCCGTGGCAACACCCACCGTTGATTACGTGGAATCGTTGGATGTTTATTCTGCACCGCACCAGGATTCGTTTTTAAACCAGCTTGCGATGAACTATCGCTCTTATGCTATTTATAACGCCCGTACCAGCGGATATGCCGATATGGGTGAACTGTTCGCACAAAAGGCGGTTGCCGCATTCTCTGGCGAATTGCCGTTCCCTGAAACACTTTCAAATTGGCCAGTGGATGATGAACAGACCGCGTTTGAGCTTAGCCAGGCCTATAACGAACTGCTTAATGAACTGAAAAATGATGCCAGTGAAAACAATCCCGAACTGGCAGCGGAGGCACAGGCAAAGTTTGACTGTTGGTTGTCGGCGGCCGCATCCGGTCAGAAATCAACGGCACGCGAATGTCGTACACGCTTTAATAAAACGATGACCGCACTGCGTGATTGCCGTGGTGGAAAAATCGTTTCACAGAGACCGACAAAAAATATTACCACAACAGAAACCATTGCGGTTGAAACAACGACACGTCGTGCAGATGCACAGACTTATTATCCCGATACACGCAATATGAACGCGATGAGTGGGGCAGGCCGCGCCCGCGAAGGTGTTATTATCGTAAATAATGTAAATGTTCCGGAGCATTTGATTAACCCGGTTCCTGTCCAGCCAATGGTATTTAATCAAAATATTTATGGTGGCGACAAGTCTATGAGCAACAGCTTGAACAACAGTGCAAACGACAGCAGTACGAATGAGTATTCTCGTGTTAGCAGTGGGGCTGGTGGCTATGTTGTGGAAGAGCAGGACAGCGTTCGCACATCCAACCCGGCGGCGTCCGAAGAAATTCCGATGATTGGCGATGAATTGGTCAGTCGTGATGAATTCATTAACATGATGATGGCAATGCGTGCAGAACTGCAGGCGATAAACGCCCGCTTGGATAAAATTCAGGCCGCGCAAAATGACAAAACAATGATAAAGGTTCAGCAGATTCCGTTAGAGCCAACGCAGCATATTATGGAAGAAGTTTTTGAAATTCATTTTGATTTCAATAAAGCTACTATCAAGCCGGAATATCAGGAACTGATTCAAAAGTTGGCCGGTGCGACCCAGGCTAATAAGAATATAAAAGTGTCAGTGGTCGGTCATACTGATACGTCTGGCTCAAAAGATTATAACTATTCATTGGGTGGACGCCGTGCCGAGGCAGTACAGAACATGCTGATTAAATATGGCATCCCCGCCAGCCAGATTGTTGCGGTATCAGCCGGTGAAGAAGATTTGGCGGTGCCGACACCCGATGGCGTTCCGAACGCGCAAAATCGTCGTGTTCGCGTCGTAAAAGAAGTGCATTCGGATGAAGGTACTGCGGCCATGGGGCCCGTTGCAATCGAAGTCAGCGAGGTTTCATCGGCAGAGTGCGGAATGTATGGTTGCGGTCAGTAAGTTAGCATATCTCTGAATTTTATTTGGAGGATTGCATGATTGTACTTGACAAAAAAGTTTTGTTGGTATAAGCTGGCCGTGTCAGAGAGATGTTTTTGATAGAGGCATTGAAAATGACTGATAAAGTAAATATTTTTAATAAAGCCGGTGCTGCGATGCAGCGTGCGGCGGGATATCGTCAGGGCATGCAACGGGTGCCAGCTTATAACCTGGCGAAGGCTTTTCAGAAGCGCAATATTACATTGGAAGGCATGGATGTATTTCCCGGCCAAAATGAAAAATAATGTTTTCGTGAATATTTCTTCAGGGGGCTTTGGGCCTCCTGAATTTTTTTATGCTTTATTTGACAACTAAAAACTGAGATTCGGCCGCCGCGCCCATTTCATCGATTGCGCGTACTGTGTGTTCGCCGATTGCTACCGGTATGGTAATAGATTCGCCGGGCACTGTGGCGCCAATTATCCGATTGTCCAGGAACCAAAATATCTTTGCATCGGCCATATCTGTTACCGCCTGGAAAGTTATAGGCGCTGTGTCTGAATCTGATATGATTACTGTACGTGTACCGTTTGCAGGTGATGTGATTACAGGCGATGTTCGCATCTGTGATATGCTGTCCAGGTCGCATCCGGGCATGTATGGCGGCGGGGTTCGGCGTTTTACGCCAGCGCGCCGGAATATATCTAAGTATTCAGCATCCCAGAATTCATATACCTCCATATGTGTCGTGGCGGGGTTCTGAGAACATGCGCGCAGGCCGGTTTTATTATCAATCGGAACCGCCTGATAAATCGATGACATTTCAATAGGGGATTTGCCCGGAATGAAATATGCAGGTCTGGCACTGGGGCAATGCGTTCCTGCAATTCCACCGACTTCTTCGCACATATCTATTTGCGATATATTTAAGTCTGGACGCATGAAGTTATTATTTGATGTTGGCTTGCCGTGGGTTTTATTGTAATCTTGGACGGCGTCTGCCATTGCAAAATATATCGGTGCCGCAGTTTTCGCCCCAGAAAAAACATTATTTGGCTGGCCGTCGAAATTACCAACCCATACTATCATTACAAAGTCACCGAATATTCCGGCGGTCCATGCATCACGATATGAAGAAGAGGTTCCTGTTTTCCAATAATGTCGTATGGTTTCGACACGCTTTTTTGCAAAAGGGACGTTTTTTTGCAGCGTGCGTTGCCGGCTTAGCATATCAAGGGTTATAAAATATGCCTCCGGCGACAGCAGGTTGTCGAGAACTTCGTCGGGGTCGGACTGGCTGGTGCGTATTGCACGGCGTGTCCCCAGATTTGCCATTGTTGCATATATGTCCGCCAGTTCCCACATTGAAACCTCGGCCCCTCCGAGAGCAACCGATATTCCGTAATAGCCGGGGCT
Source organism: Alphaproteobacteria bacterium (assembly GCA_013316395.1). Classification (GTDB taxonomy): domain Bacteria; phylum Pseudomonadota; class Alphaproteobacteria; order Rs-D84; family Rs-D84; genus Enterousia. The sequence goes on from WSMU01000024.1 coordinate 7,518, forward strand.
TTTTAGGTTTGTGACACCCGCGCGGCCCAACAGCGCATGAAAGTTTGCCACCCCGATTTTACGCACCAAATTTATTGCGGGGATGTTTCGTGAATGTGTCAGGGCCGTGTGTGCCAGTACTGGTCCATAAAACTCGTTATCTGCATTTTCAGGGGCATATACGCCAAAATTAACACGTGCATCTTTTAGCAGTGTCATCGAGTGAATCAGCCCATTGTCAACCGCGGCGGCGTATATCAGCGGCTTTAGGGTGGAACCCGGGCTGCGTCGTGCGCGTACGCCGTCATTTTCACCAAATATTTCTTTATCAAAATAATCGACGGAACCTATATAAGCCAGCGTTTCCATTGTCTTATAATTTATCAGAATTGCTGCGGCATTTGATACGCCAAATGACCGCCTGCGATTGACCTGGGCTTGTAGGGTAGCGGCCAGCTTTTGCTGCAATTCAATATCCAGGGTTGTTCTTATTTCTGAGGGGGCCGGCCCCATGTTTGGCCGGTATTTATCATTATTTATAATTTCGCGATTTATGAAATGTGGGGCATAAAACGGCAGCTCGCGTACGCCGTGCGCCGCCAGTGGCATTTGAGCCATTGTCGTCAATGTTCCGTTATCACCATGCGCCCTGGTCCAGCGACGTACCAAATCACCGCGCATTTTCATTATATTGTTCATACCTGCGGGGGTTGAGATATTTCTGTTTGTGGGATTTTGTGGAATCGTTGCAAGTGTTATAGATTCTATTGTAGTTAAATCTGCCGCGCGCTTTTGAAAGAATATCAAAGATGCGGCGCCAATGCCTTCTATGTTTCCGCCATAGGGTGCCAGATTTAGGTATGCCTCCAAAATTTCGCGCTTTGAATGAAATGCATCCAGATAAATTGCTGCGGCAATCTGTATCAGTTTTCCAGCGGGCCGCTTGGTGTTTAAATTGTAACGCATGCGTGCAACCTGCATGGTTATGGTTGATGCGCCGACTGGGCGGGCGTTCGTGCGAAAGTAGCCCAGTGTAGCCTTGGCCAGTGATACCGGGTTAATTCCGGGGTGCATATAGAAGTATTTATCTTCGTAGAGGATGATTGCCCGTGCAGCATCCGGTGCAATTTCAGATAGCGGTGTATAAAGTCTGTATTTTTCGTCCGCAGATAGTATCAGTCGCATCAGGCGGCCGTTGGTATCGTAATAGGCTCTAGAAAAATAGGTCTGGTCTAATATTGGCGGCACAAAAAAGAGGCGGATGATTAAGTATATCGTCCCAATAGCCCCCAGGGCGCACCAAAATTTATGGCGCCGGATAAACTTAATCATCGCTTTCATTTTTTACGGTAAATGTTCCGCCCCGACCGGTTGCGAATATATTTGGATTATACATAGATTCACCATGTATCGGTGCAATCGCAAATGTTCCGGCGGCGCCTATTTGTGCGGTGTATTCATATACGGATTCTGTGCGTGAAATATCGGTATATATTATTACGCGGTCTTCGCGGGTTTCTGCAAATGTGTATTCGCCGTCCAGGGTGTCTGTATCCGCAATAAATCCGCCAGGCAGCAGGTCTATTATCACCGCATTGGAAATGTTTTGCACGTCTGCACGGGCGCGGGCAAATATTTTTACCTTTACCCGGTCGCCTATTTTAGCCGCGCTGATGCGATTGCCGTCCATGTCATAGTATTCGCGGATAAGCTCCAACCCATGTGAGTCGGCGGCAACAGTCATGGGGTAGCCCTGTTTGATAATTGTCCAGAAAGGCGTTACGCTGGTGCCACAGTCGGGACATTTTACCTCTATCTTTTTTACGCCCGGGGCAATCGCGGCCACAAATGTTCCAGCTTTGCTTTCGCCGGCCAGTGGCACGCCGTCCGCTGTGACCGTCAATATTTCCGAAATATTGTTTTTCGTGCCAATATTTCCACTTTGGCCCAGTATCAGGGCCGCGGCTGTAAATGACGAATATTGGCCGCTGTTTATATATTTCATCTGGTCCTTGGTAAGGGACGGGACAGAATGTGATTCCTTGAAATATCTTGAGCTTAGATATTGATAAATCGCATTGTTTGCAATGGTGTTGTTGAACTGAGATGTGTACTTTATATTGTCTTCGAACTTATATTTTGATGCCAGTGTTGTCGCACGTTCATCTTGGCGCATGATAGAGTAGGCCGCGGCAATATATGCGCCCGCCAGCTCAGATTCCCAGTTTTTCAAATTAGCGTTTGCCCATTCTTCAAACTGGCTGATGTATGCGGTTGTTACAAATTCGTTAGCTGTTATTACATATATTGCAAATGCATGCGTGGCGGCGTCTTGGCTGTCACGGATATTGGTGCCTGCATATGTACGCAGATAGCTAAGCGCACGGGACTTCATATCGGCCGGAACGTTAAAGCCACGGTCATGCGCCATATTTAAAAACTGGACCACATATGCCGTTATATAGGCGGTGCTGGCATCAGATTCGTTGTTGCGGCCCGTATTTCCGGCGGCCCACATTGCAAAAGAACCGTCGTCATTTTGGCGATTTTTTAGCATAGTGATTGTATCGGCTACTTTTTTAGCGGCTGCATCATAAGTTATGCCCAATATCTCACTTGCGCCGATTGCGACGTATGGCATGGCGCGCGATGTCAGTTGTTCAGTACATGTCCATTCATAATGAGCAAGATATTCAACCAATGGTCGCACAACCGCATCCGCACCGTATGATATATAAAGGCTATGCCGTGCGCCGTCGGAATACATCGGTATATCTGTTGGGCGCAGTGTTGTTTTTGCGCTGTCTAGTTTGCCGATTTGTATGTCTGTTGTAAAAGGTGTTGCAGGGCGTATGGACATTGTTGCGGTGCCCATTGCGGATGTGGCGCCACCATGTGCGTTGATGTTAATGTCGGCCGAGCCCAGCGTATCACCCGCGGTGGCGTGGAAAGTCCATAATGCATCGTCCCCCGATGGGATTTCACGCGTGGCATCTGATGCCGGATTTATTTCAATGCCGGCCGATGTTGTGGCCCGTGCGGTAAAAGATTGGGACTGTGAGGCTTCCGTCGTCAGATTTGTTACAACCGCGTTTATGTCAAATTTATCACCCGGTGCCGCGGCCACAGGTGCGTTTATTGTGACAATAAGCGGATGACGAACCGTTACCGATGTATCGGCCGAACCGATTCCTGATTCCCCGGCTGCAACCGCAAATACGCGCAGTGTGCCGTTAAAAGAATCCGGTATGTCAAAGGTAACACTGCCGGTTTTGTTGGCGGTGGCGTTTATTATCTTGGAATAAAATGCCACCGGTTTGTCGGTGCGGCGTGCAAATGGGTTTGCAATGCCGGCCATGGCGTCCGCTATCTCGTCATAATCGCCGCCGCCTGTTTTCGCAAATTCATGCAGAATCTTATATTCAGGCAGTATTAGTGACAATATCTGATATGTTTCAACCTGCAGGGCGGCCTTTTTAAAGAAATGCGCCATTGGATTTGGAACCTGATAGCGGGCAACCTGCAATATGCCTTCGTTAATTGCGAAAAGCATCAGGCGTGCATCCCGGTTGGTTTCATATTTTACGGTTAATTTAGAATCCGATATGGTGGCCGGTGCCTGCAGCTTTACGCCTATTGTGCGACGTGCTGTATCGGCCATAAACGGGGCGACGGCATACGCATAAGGTGTTGTAAAGACGTCGCGGCTGTTTATGTCACGTACAAATGATACGTTTATGTAGCCCGTTCCTTCGAAGCCAGCGGGAACAGTAATATATTCGACCGAGTTTGTAGAAGACATTTTAAACCACTGATATGCATATACCTTGTCGCGTTCTATGGTAAGCAGGCCGTATCCGGCATACGGGGCAGTTATGCCAACAGCGATTTTATCACCCGGCGCGTATGATGTGGAATTTAGTTTTATCTGCAGTTCGGCGCGTGTGTCCGATTCCAGGCTGCTGTTGGATGCGCCGGCCACAAAGTATTCTATGTTTGCCAGCATTCGGCCGCCGGCATCTGTTATTTGCAGATAATATGTGCCGGGGGCTGATGTATCCAGGTTGATGTCCAGACCGCGTTCGGGTATGGAGATATTATCTTGTGTTACTAGCTTGTCTTGCGTAACTGTTTGATATTTGTAGTATCCTGCGCCGTCTTTGACCAGGCTGGTTAAATTTTCGCGGCGCATTAAGCGCATTGTAACATCGGATGCGGTTGTGCGCTTTGCCGTATGGTCGATTGCGATGATGTTGACGCTGCGGGCGGCGCCGCGGTTGATGTATGACAAATCAGAATTGGCATGCCAACCGACAAGGTACTTGGCATTTGATACGCGACCGCGCAGTGATGTTTGAACACTGCGGCCAGAGCCAGCCTCAAAGCCCTGTACTATGACAGTAAATGCGTATGTGGCGTTTTCTGCTAAGTTTTGCTCAATATCCACATCAATTAAGGCATGGCCGTTGGCATCGGTTTGTATGTCTTCAAATTCGCGTGTGATTGTTTTGGCGGCGCTGTTCGCAGACAGGCCCGTGCCGGATATAAAGTTATCTGTAAATTTATATCCGGGAAATTCGCCAAATGAAAAAGGTGCCGGTGTTAATATCGCGCGGGCCGCTATGCGATGTTCGGCCGCGGGCGTCCCAAAAAGATTGCGCAGCGACACATCCGCCCGCAGACCCGCCGGTGTCAGCCAGCCTGCATCATCCGTCCCGGGAAGGGTTGCGCTTATTTTCAAGTTATCAGGGCTAAATTCTTCGATGCGAAGACTGGTGTAGCCTAAAATATCCTGGGGTTTGTTTTTGGCATTTAGTGAAAACAACTGGGCATTATATTCGCCCAAGGGGGCGCCCGCCGGTACGTCGTATGTTACATCAAACATTCCGTCCGCGGTCAGCGAGAACATTTTTTCCAGTGCTAAGCGGCCGCGTGAATCACGTATTTCAAGCTTTACAGGGATGCCGGGAATAGGGGCAAAGCTGTTGCGCTTTACTATGCCGCCGATTATGACCGATTCGCCCGGGCGGTATATTCCACGGTCTGTAAACATAAATGCATTCAGAGATGTCCCCGCCGATGCGTAAACGCCGTCTGTATCAAATTTGGAGTATTCAACGCGGCGTTCATAAGAACTGTCGTATGGAATAAAAGATACGTCATCCCCGCGCCGTGCCACAATTGCAACCGGGGCTTTTTCGTTTTTATATTCCGACCACGGCAGTGCCGGCACGTTTACGTGGCCATCATTATCGGTGCGGCCCGCCCAAACAGAGTTACCATTGCGCCCCAGGACATATACCTCTATATCGGCGCCCGGTGTTCCCGCGGTCAGGTTTGAGATGAAGACAGTCGAAGACTGGTCCAGGTTTACCTTGCGTACGATTCCCAAATCCGTCAACAGTATCAAGCGCCGGTCGCTATAGTCGGCCTGGGATTGGGTGGGGCCGGTTTGAACGATAAAGATGCCTGTCTTATCCGAATGGGTGCGGTCGAGATAGTCGCCCAAATCAACAGATGCATAATTTACATGTTTTAGCGATGTATCCGCAAAGCCGATGCGCTTTTTAAATACTACCGACATGTCAAATGCATCAAACGACCAGGATTTAAATTCCATGGCACCGAAAACATTATATGTTTGGGATATCAGATGATTTATTTCCGATGATTTTACCTTATACAGGTTTACATAGGCCGCGTCCGCGCCACCGCGTGCCGTAATCCCCAGCTTGCGTTCCCCACCCAGTGCCAGCAGGGCGCCGCTGCCCGCGATTTTGACGCTGCGCCTTGGGTAAGGCACGGCCAGAACGCGTGCGGTACCGTCTTTAACCGAAAAATCCGCGGCAGAGGTAAAGCCCGGCTTTATTTTCGCATAGATAAAGCGTTCTGTTTTATCTGACACGTCATAGGCAAGTGCATACTGATATACGCCGGTTGGATTTTCAAAGTCGATTTTTTTAAGCGCCAGCTTTTTCGATTTATTTAATACGGTGTCCGTAATCTCGTCTGTGGCCCATTTATAAGGGGCGTCGGTTTTGTCCGCATTATCATCGCGGTATTTTGGCAACAGGAAAACTTCTACATATTTGTCCCATTTTGTGTCTGCCGCGGCCTGGGATGTCATGTTAATCAGCAGCAACTGCTGGGGCAGGCCGCCGGTATCATCGGCAACAGTTGTTTCCAGCCCCGATATTTTAAATATGTTATCGGCCGATTCTATTGTTGTATTTGCAGTTATTTTTTGTGTCATTGCATCCCCCGTGGCGGCTGGAATGCGATTCATTTTAATACGTAAAACCTGGGGCGCCTTTGTGATTTCAATCGGGGCCGATGTAATAATGGCGGTTCTATGAAAGCGGTCAAACTTTACATCAAATTCCATTTGATGACCGTCCAGACGCATTTTTATTCTGTCGGCTACTTTTTTTGTATCAACCGGATAGTTAAAAGATATTACCGCGGCACCTATGAAAGATTTACGTTGTGCCGCCGGGTATGTGTTTAATGATTCTACCGTTGCTGTAATGTCCGGTGTTTTAAATGTTATCTGTCGGGCGCTTACGCGAATGTCGGGGTTAAAAATGTTCTTGTTTATTTTTACTGTAAATTTTACATCCGGTGCCAGTTCGTGTGTCGGCTGAAACACCAGCGCATTTGGCCCGCGTCGCCCCCATGTGCCGGCGATAGCAGGACTGATTTTTATAATTTTTGGCAATATCGTCATTCGATAAATCCATGCGTATTGCGGGGGTATAGTCGCCGGATGCCTGGTCATATAGTATAACAAGTTCACCGGGCTTGCTGATTTCCCGGTTATTATTAGGCTCTGGCAGGGCGCCAGGACCCACAAAATTAGCATTGGCAGCGTTATCAAACACGCTGGGGGTTGGGGCGGTTACCGATATTTCAAAATAAGGGTCGCTGTTTTTACGACTAAGCGTATTCCAGAATGTAATACCTATGAAAATTAATCCTAAGACACAAAAAATAACTGCAAATACAACAATAGAAT
>WSMU01000053.1 GCA_013316395.1 Alphaproteobacteria bacterium
ATTCAGATGTTACTACGCCGATTGGAACTTATGTATATACTTCCAACTGCAAGTATACAAATTAACCCCCTAAAAAAGACCGCCGGAAAATTCCGGCGGTCTTTTTTAAAACTAATATTAGTCTTTGTTTGTATATTCACAAAAACCTTCGTTCGTATCACAGCGCGAAATTACGCCCTCGCTGATGAAATAGCCGCGTTCATGCAGACATGCGGCGCAAACCTCTGGCGCTTCGGTGCCAATGTGCCAGTTGCCGCAGTTTGTGCAACGCCACATAACAATTTTATCTGATTTGAATATTGTGCCGTTTTCAATGGCATCCGCCAATGCGCGAAAACGGGATTCATGGTAACGCTCCGCATAGCCGATATTCTGCAAAACTTCCGCGATTGCAGGGAAACCTTCCTGGGCCGCAATCTGGGCAAACTTTGGGTACATATCTGTGTTTTCTTCGTGCTCGCCGTATGCCGCCGCCTTCAGATTTTCCAGTGTATCACCAATTTTGCCGGCCGGAAAAGATGCCGTGATTTCCAAATCACCGCCTTCTAAAAACTTAAACAAACGGGATGCATGCTCTTTTTCCTGGTCTGCGGTTTCCAGAAAAATTTTTGCAATCGCCTGATAACCGTCTTTTTTTGCCTTGGACGCAAAGAATGTATAACGGTTGCGGGCCTGCGACTCGCCGGCGAAGGCCATCAATAAATTCTTTTCAGTCTGGGTTCCTTTTAGGGATACTGTCATGCTTTTTGCTCCTTTGTGATTATTTTCTTATCGAATACTATCAGAGAGCATCATAAAAAGCAAAAAATTATTTTTGGTAGTTTTTTAATTTGTTTTCGCATGCCGTACAATGTATTAAATCACGGTATTTTTTATACATGCAAACCTCTATCGCGGATTGCGCAAATTCAAGTGTTACGGAATACGACCAATATATATGCTCATCGGTTTCATACTTCGCAACAACAATTTTGGGCTCTTTTAATACATAATAACCGTAACAACTAACGCTTACCAGTTGGGCGTTATAAAACTCAAAAAAGCTGTTTTTCGGGCCTGGTATCCGCTCGCCCAGGACTACATGGCGACCTTGAATTTCCTTCATATTTTCGGGCGCTTTGTTTTGGATGCGCCATTCGCCACCGATATATTCAACATCATCGATATTCAAGTCGCGCAGCGCATGCCGCCCGCCATTGGAATCATACGCAAGGTAGCCCAGCCGGCAGTCTGAGTCAAAAAATCTGCGCTTTGTTTTTAAATCAAGCCTTGTCAACGGATTCCGACGTGCCATTTTCACTTTGTTCCAATGTTAAAAATTTCTTTTCGATAGCCGCAATCAGCTCTGTTATGCCAATGCGACCGGCCGCGCTGATTGTCATGATTTCGGGTTTCTTTTTACGGCCAAATGACTTTTTAAAGTCCGCCAAGCGCTGTTTCAGGTCATCGACCTCTAGTGCGTCGATTTTATTTATTATAACCATTTCAGGCTTTGCTAAAAGGCCACCACCATAAGAATCAATTTCATGGCGTATTGCGGCATAACGCGCCGCCCAGTCTGCTTCGGTGCCGTCAATAACATGCAAAATCATCTTGGTACGTTCCGCATGCCCCAAAAAGCGATCGCCCAGGCCGACACCGGTATGCGCACCTTCTATCAAGCCGGGCAAGTCAACCAATACAAATTCACGGTTATGCGCATACATCACGCCTAACTGTGGGTTAAGGGTTGTAAACGCATAGTTTGCTATTTTGGGTCTGGCCGATGTTACCGCCGCCAACAATGTCGATTTTCCGGCATTAGGAAAGCCAACCAGACCGATATCCGCAATCAGCTTCAGCCGCAGAACGACGGTACGCTCTTCCCCGGGCAAGCCATCGTTGGCCTGGCGTGGGGCGCGATTTGTGGGGCTTTTGAAATGCAAATTCCCCCAGCCGCCATTTCCACCACGAGCCGCGCGGTATTCCATACCGTCTTCGTTCAAATCGGCGTATTCTATTTCTTCGTTCTCAGACAAAATAACCGTTCCGGTCGGCACCGGCAAAACCAATGTTTCCCCGGAATAGCCGGTTCGCATTTTTCCCATGCCGTTCTGGCCCCGCTGGGCGGCAAAGCTGGTCTTGAAGCGATAATCTATCAAAGTGTTGACGTTCGGGACCGCGCGAAATACAACATCACCACCACGACCACCGTCACCACCGTTTGGACCGCCATATTC
>WSMU01000025.1 GCA_013316395.1 Alphaproteobacteria bacterium
GGCGGCAGAGGTGTTGTTTGAATTCCTTGACAGTCGGCCCGACATCGTCGATGCACCCGATGCCACTGAATTAAAAGGCGATCGTATGTCGGTTGCGTTTGACGATGTGTCATTTGAATATGTCGCAGGCGAGGCGGTTTTGAAAAATATCAGCCTGAGTGTGCCGGCCGGACGTGTCTGTGCACTGGTTGGGCCGTCGGGTGGCGGCAAGACTACATTGTTTAATCTGCTGCAGCGGTTTTATGAGCCCCAGTTTGGCAAAATAACAATTAACAGAAAAGACATACGTAAATATACTCTGCGGTCCCTGCGCGAGAATATAGCAGAGGTTTCGCAAAACGTATTTCTGTTTAATATGAGCATTGCAGACAATATAAAATACGGTAATCCCACCGCCACAGACGCGCAGGTTATCGCCGCCGCGCGCGCCGCAAATGCACATGATTTTATCATGGAATTCCCTGACGGATATGACACCAATGTGGGCGAGGGTGGTGCATTACTATCCGGTGGCCAGCGCCAGCGTATCGCAATCGCACGTGCTATTTTAAAAGATGCGCCGATACTGCTGCTGGACGAGGCGACATCCGCCCTTGACACCCAGAGCGAGAAGTTAATACAATCCGCACTGCGTGACCTGATGCGTGGGCGTACAACATTTGTAATCGCGCATCGTTTATCGACTATTCTGGATGCGGACAAGATATGCGTTATAAAAGACGGCCGCATAGTAGAGCAGGGTACCGACGAAGAATTACGCAATGCGGGTGGTGATTATCAGCGCCTGCGTGATATTCAGTTTTCATCAAATTCCGGAGAGAGCGACACAAACAAAAGGAAGAAAAGTAAATGACGCATGAAGATAAAGAATTGGAAATATTGACGCAAGAGATAAAGGCATTGCGTCGCACTGTGTTCAAGGCGGTAGATAACGCAATCGGTAATATTTTGCGTTGTTGTGTGAACCTGAGCCCGGAAGCTGTAGAGCAGGTTATTGCCAATGTGTTGAAATTCCCCACGGCCCGGGTCGCAGAAAAAGTGGCGCCCGCTACAATCGCGCCCGCTGAAAAAGAGCCAACTGTAAAAAAGCGTCGTGGTCGCAAGGCTGTCTGGGCCAACTCTTCGGACCAGTCATTGCGCGCTGCTTACTCCAAACGCAAGCGCGAGGGCAAGGAAATAGAGCCCGAGCTTCAGGCGGAACTGGCCCGTCGCTTTCCGACATACGATTGCGCAACAAACACATTTACCGGTGGTAGCAGAGGGAAAAAAGCAGCCGCCGCACCTTCGCCGTATCGTGATTTAAGCAACAATGACATCATGCTGAAATATCATGCCGCGCGTATGGCCGGGACCCCAATAGAAGATGATTTGCACGCGGAGCTGAAACGTCGCTATTATAGGCGCTATGACGCTGTAAACCGTGTTTTGCCAGATAAAAAGAAAACAGTTTCCAAGAAAAAGGCGCTGTCCGAATTGACGGATTCAAGCCTAAAAGCCGCGTATTATAAGGCCGGTGGTAAAATATCAGGTGAACTGAATGCGGAACTGGCACGGCGTTTCCCTGCCTATGATGCCGGGACACGTACGTTTATTAGATTGGGGCGTGGCGAACGTTTGGCCACCCCGGAAGAGATAAAAGAGATTGAAGCGCGCGAGCGTCGCATCGCGTTGGCAAAGCTGGCAAAGCCAGTATCCAAGCCGGCGCCCGAACAAATAACGGTATTAGAGGGACAGCTAAATGTTACCATGCGACGCACCAAGATTGGTCTCGATGGCACATTTTATGATGTATATGTTAATGGCAAACGTATTTTGCATAATCACATCAACACCCAACTGTGCACATTCTTAAACGGAACAATTCTGGGCGTGTATGGCACGGCGACGGATATTGCGAACCTGCCGACAAAGCAATCATGGCAGATTTATGACACCAGAATGTCACGCCGCACATTCACCCAAATAAATCCAATAACCAAGAAAAATGTTTATATCACCGGCGTTCATACGCTCGGCGATGATAAGCTGGTTCTGGATGTCAGCAACAAGATGCGGGTCCAGTTGGATTACAAGCCATCTGATATCGTATTTAAAATCTTATCTGAGAATCAGAATCAAAAATAAGAACGGGGCGTTGCCCCGTTTCTTTATTCTTCGCGCTCGCACCAGAAGTCCAGCCCGAACATATATATTTTCAGCATCAGGCTTTCCGGAATGCGCACACCGCCGTTTTCATATTTTATCCATACTTCTTCGGGTATGCCGATTTTTTTTGCCATGCGCGCCTTGGATATCCCCAGCATTGAACGTGCATCGCGCAGCGTCTTGCATGCAGGGGAATAGGTTTTTTGCTCGCACCTATACATATCGAGCAGAGTTTTTCGTTTTTGTGACATTACCATTTTTTTCCTCCACGGTTTTTAAAATTAAAAACACCACCCGTGATAAGCGGGTGGTTGGAGGTTAGTAACTACTAGAACAATAGTGTTGCTTATTCAATATATTCGCAACCCTCCAACCGGTTGTGGAGTTTTTTTTGTTCTAAGAGGTTACTACACCTCGCAACGGTTATCACCCGATGCAATATATATTGTACATAAATATTATCTGATTTCAAATAAAAAAACGGGGCGTTGCCCCGTTTCTTATTTTACAACCAGTTCTTTGCCCTTGACGTCAACCTCAACCGTGCCGCCGTCTGTCACGTCGCCTGATAAAATCAGGTCTGCGACTTTGTCTTCGACGCTTGACATAATCAAACGTTTCAGCGGGCGTGCACCGAATGCCGGGTCGTATCCATGCTCCGCCAGCCACTTTACCGCCTTGTCGGACACATGCAGTTCGATGTGCCGCTCCGCCAGGCGCTTTTCCAGCCCGCGCAGTTGAATCTTAACAATACCGGCCATTACATCCTTGCCCAGTTCGTTAAAGAACACAATTTCGTCGATACGGTTAATAAACTCCGGACGGAAGTGCTTTTTCACCGCATCCATATCGGGCAGATTGCTGGTCATTATGATAATCGTGTTCGAAAAGTTCACGACATGGCCCTGGCCGTCGGTCAGGCGACCGTCATCCAAAATCTGTAAAAAGACATTGAACACATCCGGGTTTGCCTTTTCGATTTCGTCAAACAGCAATACCTGATACGGGCGTCGGCGCACGCTTTCGGTCAGTACTCCGCCCTGTTCATAGCCAACGTACCCCGGAGGACTGCCAATCAGGCGTGATACGGAATGTGGTTCCATGTATTCACTCATGTCAATGCGGGTCATGGCCGTGTCGTCATGGAACAAATATTCGGCCAGGGCCTTTGCCACCTCTGTCTTGCCAACACCCGTCGGCCCCAGGAACATAAAGCTGCCGGCCGGACGACGCGGGTCGGACAGGCCTGCGCGACTGCGTCGGATTGCGCGCGCAATCACATTCAGCGCCAGGTCCTGACCCACCACACGATTGCGCAGTTCGTCTTCGATATTCAGCAGCTTTGTCTGCTCTTCCCCGCTCAGCTTGTCTGCCGGAACGCCGGTCCACTTGCTAACCACGGCGGCGATATGTTCGGGCAGTACGGTCTTGTACTCGCGCGCGTCGGCGTTCATCTTTTTGATTTCCTCCTCCAACTGGGGGATTTTCCCGTACTGCAGGGCGGATGCCTTTTCATAGTCGCCATTGCGCATGGCGGTCGCAACCTCTGCCTTGGCCGCATCCAGTGCCGCCATCGCATCGGACAGTGCGCGCATCTTTTTCTGCTCGGCCTGCCATGCCTGGGTCAGTGTTTTTGACTCTGCCTCTGCTTCCTTTATAATACCGTCCAGCTCTTTTAGACGCTTCTTCGACTCTTCGTCTTTTTCTTTCTTTAGCGCCTGCTGTTCGATTTTCAACTGCATCAGGCGACGGTCAACCTCGTCCAGCTTTTCCGGCTTGGATGCGATTTCAATGCGAACACGCGCGGCCGCCTCATCAATCAGGTCGATTGCCTTGTCTGGTAAAAAGCGGTCTGTTATATATCTATCCGACAGCTTTACCGCCGATACCAGCGCGCTGTCCGCGATGCGTACACCATGGTGCCCCTCGTATTTTTCCTTTAAGCCGCGCATGATAGATACTGTGTCTTCGACGCTGGGCTCGTCCACATATACGGGCTGGAAACGACGGGCCAGGGCGGGGTCTTTTTCAATATACTGGCGATATTCATCCAGTGTTGTCGCCCCCAGACAGTGCAATTCGCCACGGGCCAACATCGGCTTTAGCAGATTGCCGGCATCCATACTGCCTTCGCCCTTGCCGGCGCCGACCAGGGTGTGCAGCTCGTCAATAAACAATATAATCTGGCCGTCGGAATCTTTTACCGCTTTCAGTATAGCCTTTAGGCGGCCTTCGAACTGGCCGCGGAACATTGCGCCCGCCATCAGGGCACCCATATCCAGACTCAACAGCTTTTTATTCAACAGATTTTCCGGCACGTCACCCGTAATGATGCGCGTCGCCAGGCCTTCGACTATTGCGGTTTTACCAACACCGGGATTACCGATTAAAACCGGATTGTTTTTTGTACGGCGACTAAGCACCTGGATTGTACGGCGAATTTCTTCGTCGCGCCCAATAACAGGGTCCAGCTTGCCGTCCGCTGCCAGCTTGGTAAAGTCGGTGGTGTATTTTGCAATGGCCTGTTCGGGCGTTTCCTGCATTTCTTCTGGATTCATGTAAATCCTCCTGTTTTTGTTATTGTTAACGGATATATAGTTGCAGTTTTTTGTAATTCAAGTTACAGGAATCAAAGCCATTGACATAAAGAGAATAATTATATGAAAACATTACTTGACTTTTTACGATTTTTGTTATAAATTGAGCCCCAGTTATCAAAGGATTATATTATGCCACGTGTATGTAAAGTTACTGGTAAGAAAACAGAAGTAGGGATGAACGTATCCCATTCCATGCGCCATACCAAGCGTACATTCTTGCCGAATCTGCAAAAATTAAAGTTCCACAGCGATATCTTGAACCGCGATTTTTCGCTGCGTATTTCTACGGCTGGTCTGCGCACGCTGACTAAGCATGGCGGTCTGGACGGCTATGTAATGGCAAAGCCGGTATCCCGCCTGACCGAAGAAATGGCTGCGATTAAGAAAGCGATTGAAAAGAAAGTTGGCAAACCGGAAGCTCCTGCGAAAAAGCCGGCACACAAGCCGACACGCAGCGCCCGCCTGGTAAAAAAGGTTGAGGCGAAAAAGGCCGCTGCCTAATACTGCTTTTGCAGTTCTGGCCCCGTGGCGGAATTGGTAGACGCGCTTGACTCAAAATCAAGTTCTGCAAGGAGTGTCGGTTCGAGTCCGACCAGGGCCACCAGAAATAAAAATATCCCCGCAATCGCGGGGTGTTATTTTTGTGCGGGCATCCTGGAACGAGAACCAAGCGAGAGCCCGAGCAGTAATCCGGCCCCACAAAGTGAAAATCTTGTGGGTGATTTGCTGCCAGAGACAAAACACACACCGTATTCGTGGTGTTTTTTTTGTGCGGGTGTTCCTGGGCGACTCTGACCATAATTTAACCACATAAAGTGGAACTTTTAATGGCTCCGGGGCGCCTGGAATGTGTCTATTGATAATCCCCTCCTTGGGAAATAAAAAATCCGGCATACGCCGGATTTTTAGTGGCTTCCAATATACTTATTCTGCGGCCTTTTTTGATATTTGGCACGTTGCGCCCGAACAGACTTTCTTTAGACCTATGTTAGTCAGATCATCATCCTTTATTGTATCAGCCAGTGTTTTACTTATCGTAGAAGACGACAGAGTCCTGTCAATGATAATTGGCTGGTTATTTGTGGTTTTTAACAGTGTATACTTTGATGTGTCTGCTAATGTAGAAATATTCTTATCGTTCGCTATGAATATTGCGGCATTATTATTCGTAGAATCCTTTCCCACAACGTCTACATCAATCTTTGTGCCACCGATAACAAGTGCCGTTGTATATTGTATACCTAATGCGGTATTCAACCAATCATAAACCGAACTTGCATTATCTGGATGAGTTGTCGCATTTTGACAAGTCTTGATAATTGGCATACAAGCGTTTATAGCAACGTCAGAATATGGCGAATTTGCATTAGATTTGCCGCTGTAATTATAATTATTCTGCGACAAACATGATGCCACATCAGATACGCAGCTGTCCGCATATTCGGCCAGAACCTTGTCTTGCTGCGCTTTAATCTGTATAAGTGTCCGCTGCAGGTATTCCTTGATTACATCATTGTCGTATTTGAACGTCTTATCCTTGGCATTTGTGTTGCTGTATGTCAAATCTTGGCATTTGTTCAACACACTTACACACATACCGTAATTTTTGCCTTTTTCGCTGTAGCCAATTTTTGTACGTAAATAATCCCGCATATCTGTCGTTGTCGAGCCAGGTTTTGTGTCGGCTATTGCGCTTACATATTCATTTACGCTACCGTTACTCCATACATTTTTAGATGTTTTGTCGGAGGTGTAATCCCAAACGGTATATAGTGTACCAGAAACTGCTTGACCCGCATTAGCGCTATCTTTATCTGTCGTTTTATATGTTCCACCCGAAACACCCGGTGTGCTGCCGACAACAACTTCGCCGTTTACAATCCATTTACCGGTCGGGTCAAGGCAGTTTTCATAATCGCTGCCGCATACGAATTCATCCTGCATACATGTGTCAAGTGCATTGATACAACCGCGCAGGTCATAAGCGTTCTTCTGCTGAGCAACCATCAGGCGGGCCTTTTGCAATACGCTCTTTGCATTGCGTACTGTTGACGCCATTTGTGTATTTGTTTCGGTCAGGCTGCGCTCGTACTGGATGCACTGCTTATCTATTTCCAAATCATATGAATTTGTTATCAGCGAGATGTCCACACCCTGGGCGGCGCATGTATTTAATACAGATGCCTTGCATCGTGCGGTCGCTGTTTTATACAACTGCTCGCCACGCTGATTGCTAATGCTGCTGGTATTGGCGGTGGTGCCAAACATAGAAGACAGGTCAAAGCCCGTGCTGGAAATAGAGAAGTCCAACAGGCCCGACAAATCCAAGCTAAGGCCGGTATCTGTCGAAGATGCGTTACCAGACTTTACATCAACAATCAGGTTCTTGATACGGTCCAAATCGTTCTTTAGCTGGCTGCTGTCACTTGCATTTTGCATTTTTAGCTCAGCCTCGGTCTGAGTAAACAGGGTTTTAATTTCATCCCCCGTCAGGCCGATATATTGAATCTTTTGTGCAACATCCTGCAAATCTTCGGTCGCTTTTTTCAAAGCGTTTTCTGTGTTTGCATAATTTTTAAGATTAACACTGCAACTGCAGCGACCCTGGTTATCGTCCAGCACGTTACAGAAGTTATCCATACACTGAGTATATTGTGCCTTGCAGAAATCGGTTACCTGGGCCAGTTCATCCATATCGGCTGTTGTTGTAGCCGTGCTGGTCGATGTTGCAGATGTGTCCGTTGTGCCGGTCCCTGCCATGCGGATTGTCGGAACGCGACTGGTAACGCCGCTGGTTCGAACGCCAACACGACCGGTATATAGCGGCTGGTTAACGGTATCTGTCTGAACAATCGAAGAATTCGCCGCCGCGCGCGCGGTTGTGCCACTGCGTGCGGTTGTTGTATTGGATGTGGCGCGACGCGGTGTCACCGTGGCGCCACTGGTTGCCGTCGGCTGCGTCGTCACAGATGCACGCGAAACAGTTGCACGGGCACTGGCCGCACGTGATGCGCCGGTGTTAACGGTTGTGCGCGCGGTTGATGCGTTGCGTGTTGTTGTGCCGCGTGATGTTACCGTACGCGTCGGTGCCACAGATTGTGCGCCCGATGCCGCAACCGCACGTGATGCGGTGCGCCCCGTTGTGTTGCGGGGGCTGGTAACAACTGGCAAAACAGGTTTTGGTGAAACTTGTTCCTCAACATTTTCTTCGACGATTGCATCATCTGCGTTGCCCATTTCCATATCGGAATACTCAATCGTGTCGTCGTAATAAATCGGCGCAACCTCAGCAAATGCGGGCAAAACCAGTAAACCACTAAGCACGGTAATCAGTCTTTTCATGCGAAATCTTCCCTTCTATTATGCTTAATTTTATCACAATAGCTCATGTCATGCAAACAAAAAAAGCGGATTTGACTTGTAAAACGACGCGATTGTGTACTATAATCGGGGTCAAAAGGATTTGGAATTGGGAATATTGAAAAAAGCTTCTATGTTTGTTCTGGCGCTGCCCCTGGTTGGGTGTACAACGGTGCCTACTACAACACATGACAGTCGATTGGCCGGATATGTGCCAAAGATTACTGCGGCTGATTTTAACTACGACCCAATGAATACCCCGATTGCCCACTGTTACAAGGATGAACTGTCGGCGACACCCGGGGTCAGTGGGGCAACCCTGATAGAAGACGGCCTGTCTGCGTTTGTTATTCGTGCCGCTTTTGCACGCATGGCGACTAAAACAATTGATTTGCAGACATATATTTACAGTAACGATTTTTCATCCAAGGTTCTTATTGGGGAACTTAAAAATGCGGCCGACCGCGGGGTAAAGGTTCGAATCTTGCTAGATGACTATGGTACTAAGTCTGATATTGTTGATGTAATGCTGCTGAACCAGCATCCCAATATAGAGGTTAAGGTATTTAACACTGTATCCAATCGGGCGCGCTTTCTATATTATCCCCAGTTTTTATTAGATTTTAACCGCCTTAACTCGCGTATGCATAACAAGCTCTTTATTGTTGACAACGTGGCGTACATAACCGGCGGCCGCAATGTCGGCAGCAATTATTTCTATCCCGAAACGGCGTCCAATTTTTCTGATACAGATGTATTGTTCCTGGGGGATATGACGCGCTATGCCACAAATAGCTTTAATGATTACTGGGAGCATCACCTTTCTATACCGGCATCGGTATTCCCCAAGGCTAAATCCAAACGCGCGATGCGCCAGCTGGAGCGTGGCTTGGAAGAATACAGTGAAAATAGCGCTGATGCAGTAAAAGACTACAACTCTATTATAAATTTGGCGATGAGGGAATATCGCTCTAAAAAATTCGATTTTAGCTGGGGACGTGGAAAATTCTTGGCCGACCCGCCGGAAAAAGTTGAAATGACCATGCGCGAGAAAGAGCAGTATCGCGGTGATATTATAACAGCGCTGCAAAAGCTGTGGAGCGAAACGGAAAAAGAAGTCTATCTTTCGGCGGCATATTTTGTTCCGGGCCAGGGCGGCTTAGAGCACATGCTGCGCGAGGAAAATGCCGGTGTTCATTTAACAATTGTAACAAATTCGCTGGCTTCTACGAATGCGCCGACTGTTTATGCAAAGTGGGAAAAGTACCGCAAGCAGCTGATAGAATCGGGGGCCGATGTGTACGAGTTCATGCTGTCGGCGGAAAACCTACGTGGGAAAGAGCATGACCGCGAGCGTAAGCAGTCCAGTTTTTCTGTTCTGCATAGCAAGACCATTGTCTTTGATGATGACATCTCATGGATAGGCAGCTTTAACCTGGACCCGCGCAGTGCTTACTTTAATACGGAAAATGTAGCGGTATTTGAAAGCCGTGACTTTGCGCAGAAACTGCGGGGTATGATTATTGGCGATACCGTAACATCGTGGCATGTAACCCTGCAGGATGGGCAGCCGCGCTGGACCGGATGGCGTACCGGGGCCAGTGCGCCAAAAACATACAAGCGCAGCCCTGATACCTCTGTCTTCAGACGTATTTGGAAATCATTGTGCGGGTTGGTACCGGAAAAGTTTGTATAGGTGGAATAATAAAACGCGCACAGGGAAGAAATCCGCTTAGTTATGTGCCATTAAATGCAGCGCTATGCTGATTATAAATATAACTGTGATTGCGCCTAAAATGATTTTTTGGGTTTTGTGGCCGCCTGTTCCATGGCAATGCTCGCACCCGCATCGACAGTCGCGCAATACCAAAATCCATGATATTGCCAGCATGGCGCCCGATATAACAAAAATCCAGGGCTCCATCCAATGTGGAATCAGGTGAAAATGCGCCGCATCCGGGGCGATTAAACCTATAATCGATAGCATAATCGGCAGGCCACAGCAAAACACATGTGGCAGCAGACTGGCAATAATACTGATTTTTAGGGCTTTGTTTTTCATGTCTGGGTATTATATTGCCTAATACATTGTTTGCAAATAAAAAAAGGAGGATTTTATTCCGTGCCTGAAAATATTTGCGTGCTTATGGCGTCCCCACCAGGACTCGAACCTGGATTTAATTCTTAGGAGGAATTTGTTCTATCCTGTTGAACTATAGGGACACTGTTATTGCATTTTATCCTCTGATTTTAATATTGCAAGTTGTAATCGTGGCTTGTATAATACCACCGAAAAAAGGAAGGGTATTATGGGAAGCAGGCTGATTGGATACGGGTCTTATTTACCCGAAAAGGTTATGACCAATCAAGATTTTGAAAAAATTATGGACACCACGGACGAGTGGATTGTTCAACGTACAGGTATGCACCAGCGGCACTTTGCGGCAGAAAATGAAACCGTTGTCGATATGGCGGCGGTCGCTGCGGGGCGTGCGCTGGAAAATGCGGGATTAACCATTGATGATATAGATATGGTTGTTGTGGCTACTACATCATCAGAACTGGATTTTCCATCTGTCGGGGTCCAGGTGCTGGGGCGGCTGGGGGCGACACGAAACCAGCCCGCGTTTGATGTTCGTGGTGCATGCACAGGATATATTTATGCGCTGCATTGTGCGCGTGCCTTTTTTGCAGCCGGCATGCACCAGCGCATAATGTTGATTGGCGCGGAAAAAATGACACGTTTTCTGGATTTTGATGACCGCAGTACCGCTGTTTTGTTTGGTGACGGTGCCGGTGCCTTGATTTTTGAGCATTCTTCATCAGGATACAGTGGAATAATAGACACGGTTGTTATGGCTGATGGTCGTGAATTTGACATGCTGCACGGTACGCCGGACCATAAGATATCTATGAATGGGCCCGAAACGTATAAAAAGGCCGTTACGCTAATGCCGGATGCGGCTAACTACATAATGGAACATGCCGGCATCACCGCCAGCAATGTTGATTGGATTATTCCGCATCAGGCAAACCTGCGCATTATTCAAAGTGGTGCCCAGCGCTTGGGATTCCCGTTGGAAAAAATTGTGGTAACGGTCGACCGTCACGCAAATACCAGCGGCGCATCCGGGGTATTGGCGCTGTCTTATGCGCTGGATAACGGTATTATTAAAAAGGGACAATTGATATTGTATCCCGCATTCGGCAGTGGTCTTACCTGGGGTGCGGCATTGATAAGGGTGTAAAAAATGAAAACTGTTACAAGAATTGATTTTGCAAACGGACTGCGTGAACGCTTTGGTTTAACGACCGCGGACGCATATAAAATGGTTGATTTGATATTTGATGAAATAGAGCAGTCGTTAATTAACGGCGAAGAGGTAAAATTTGCCGGATTTGGCAGCTTTAAGATTTTACAAAAGGCGGAACGCGCGGGCCGCAATCCGAAAACGGGCGAGCCTGCGGTAATATCTGCACGTCGCGTTGCAACCTTTCGTCCATGTACGGAATTTAGAAAGCGTGTTGCGAAACAGTAATATAAAGCCCGCGTTGTTGCGGGCTTTATTCTTTTGCATTTTCCCCCGGCGATATGCGCGGGGGGAAAATGGTTTATATCAGGTGTGCTTCCTGTAATAGTTGTTCCAGATATGTGCCGCTGATTTTTTTCAGGCCCTGCTTCCCCAGAACTTTTAGCAGCCACGGCATATCTATATCGCGCAGCGGCTTGCGGTCGTTCAGGTAATAGATACTGCGCAACAGTACGCGAACATCAAAACATGAGTCAAATACCTCCGGTACGCCGCGGTCGATGTTAAGCAGGGTATATACGGCCTCCATCGCGGTACGGACGGAATATTCGGTGGTAAATACCGTATCACGGTCTGTTTCGGCATAGTTGCCAATAAACGCCAGGTTAACAGAGCCCGCCGGCACAACATGCGGCCGGTCGCCAATTGCACGCGGCATGAAATATGTCGTTATAAACGGCATGTGGGCCGGTACTGTATTTGCACTGTTGTGTGCAATGTCTTCGATTTCGGCCTTTGGCACGCCCATGTGATACAGCAACTCTGCGCATAATTCAGCACCGGTGCATTCCGCAATTTTCTTTTTTACGTAATTACCCTTGGTATCCGACAGCAGGCCGTATGTCCAAACGATAATTTCGTTCTTTTTTTGCTTGCGAAAGTGCGGCTGGCGAGAAATGCTGAAACCGTATAGCCAGTTTGAATCTTTGATTGTTACTGGCCCGCTGCTGACGATAGAGCCACTGTGCGGGTTTTTCTTGCAGATTTTTTCAATGTACGGGACAATACGGTCGTCTTTGAATGTAATCGTTGCAGATATTACCCAGTTTGCCGCCGGGATATTCTCGCAGAATTTTTCTGGGCGACCGAATACAGGATTCTGGGCGGCAATGTTTTTCCATAACGTCCAGCTGCCTCCGATACCCGCCGGCAGCGGTGCCGGTGAATCGTTTGTTCCGTATGTGGTAGATTCTGTGATAGAACCATTTGTAACAAAGACCAAATCATCGGGGGTTAAGTCGATGTTTTTTGCGCGCCCGTTCGATTCCATTTGAATTTGTGTTGCGGTGATTTTTCCCTTTGCCGATTTTGTTATGACATTCGTTACGCGCGTGTCATAGTGAAACTTGACCCCGCGTGCGTCCAGAAAGCTGACCAGGGGCGTTATCAAGGATTCATACTGATTATATTTTGTGAACTTCAAAGCGGACATATCGGCCAGTGTTCCAACATGATGAACAAAGCGCAAAATATATCGCCGCATTTCCATGGCCGAAGACCAGCGTTCAAATGCAAACATGGTCGCCCAATACAACCAGAAGTTAGATTCAAAAAATTCTTCGCTAAATACTTCGTTTATTTGAACATCGTTCAGGTCCTCTTCGCGCATCATAGCCAGGTCGATAAGTTCTTTTATCGCGCCCGGCGTCAGGGTCAGCTTGCCGTCTGTCGGCAGACGCTTGCCCCGACGCTCTATAACGCGGGTGTGAGAAAAGCTGGGGTCTGCTTTGTTTAACCAATAAAATTCGTCCAGTACCGATACATCCGGATTTTCCAGTGACGGTATGGACCGGAATAGGTCCCATAGTGTTTCAAAGTGGGCCTCCATTTCGCGGCCGCCGCGGATTATGTAGCCGCGCTCGGGGTTATAAATGCCGTCCATGCTGCCCCCGGGCAGGGCCAGTTCTTCGAATATATGAATTTTGCTGCCCTTCATGCGGCCATCGCGAATTAAAAATACCGCCGCCGCCAGTCCCGCCAGACCACCGCCTATTATATATGCGGACTTTTTTTCAACGCCGGCCGGCTTTAATGGGTTTGCAAAAGCTTCGTAGTTACCGTTGCTAAGATACATTTTTTACTCCTTTTATAATATGAAAGCGTAGCTTTTATGGGGCTATGTTTGTAATAGGAGCCTTTTCGGTAATCAATTATTTGACACGGACCATTATTTGTTTTTATAATGCGCGCATGAAAGTTATCTGTTTGTCTTTGATAGTTATGGTGATGTTGGCGGGATGCGGTGTAAAATCTGACCTGTCGCGTCCGGGGGATACATTCCCGCGTAATTATCCGGTATATTAACACCGCTAAAAACAGAAGGTGGATATGGCGACTACGAAGTGCCGCCATACTGCTGAAATAGATTGGGCATATGGCGACTACGAAGTGCCGCCATACTGCTGAAACAGATTGGGCATATGGCGACTACGAAGTGCCGCCATACTGCTGAAACAGATTGGGCATATGGCGACTACGAAGTGCCG
>WSMU01000026.1 GCA_013316395.1 Alphaproteobacteria bacterium
ATATAAAATTACGAATCATGACATATATATTGACAAAATAATAGCGCGCCAATATGGCACGCCATGGTATAAATTGATATTTTTGAGCTATTTATCTAACTTTTTCCGTCAGAGATTTTGCATTCTCACCATACTGCTTGGCTTTCGAATCACATGACTTGAATGATGCGCCAGCTGCAAGCAATAATGCGGAATACAGCGCCAGGATAACAAGTGCTTTGCCACCCAAATGAATTTTTAATGTTTGATTTCGTGTTTTTGCCATTTATTTACCTTATTACGGGGTAATAATTTTAGTGGACTATATAATACTTGTCAATATTTAAAATAGGTTGTTTTTCCTGTTGTTTCGGGGCATAATAATATAGTTCGGTCTGGGTAATGGTTATCCAGATTTTTAATTACTAACATAAAAGAGCATAATTATTATGGTTAAAAACATATATGAAATGCTGCATGAGGTATGCGTCCAGAACAAAGACCGTATTTTCTTTGTCAGGGAAAGTGAAACCTATGCGGAATTGTTAAAGAAAGTGAAGCAGCGTGCGGTTCTGCTGGCGAAGCGATTTGGTATAAAAAAGGGTGACACTGTTGCTATTTTATCTGGCAATACCCCTGAGTTTATTAAATCTTACTTTGCCATCACGTCCCAGGGGGCGCGTGTTTTGATGTTGGATACGGGGCTTTCCCCGGCCGAGCATTTAAACATGATGCAGCGTACGGACTGTAAACTGGCCCTGGCCCAGAAATCTCATTTTGTCGAAGGCGGGCCGGAAATGTTTGATATCGAAACGCCGGATGATACTGACGAAGGGGAATTTGTTGCCGCCGATGTTGAGCGTGGTGATTTGGCAATGTTGTCGTTTACGTCTGGCTCGACCGGGAATCCAAAGGTTGTGGGATTAACGCATAACAATGTTTTATCCCTGGGCGAGGGGGCCCTGTTCTATAAGCCTGTGATTCATCCCGGCTATACGTTTTATGGCTTTTTGCCGTTATATCATATATATGGTGTTGTAATAAATATAATCGCACCGCTGGTTCTGCAGGGAAAGCTGCTGCTGCAGCCTGTATTAAATCCGCGTGAATTTATTGCCGACTTTAAGAAATATCATCCGGAGGTGATTCCGGCCGTCCCCAGAATATGGGAGGCTTTTTATAAAAAGATTATCACCGCGGCCAAGGAAAAGCATGTATATACCCTGATGCGTGTTGTCATGGCGACCCAGGGCTTTTTGCGTGCAATCGGTGCGGGTGCGTTGGTTGACAAGGTTACGCGCCCCATTCATGAACAGTTCGGCGGCAATACCAAGGTTTTGGTATCCGCCGGTGCAACGCTAAAGCCGACTATCCGCCGCTTTTTTGAAAAGCTGGGGTTTGTTGTTGGCGACTGTTATGGTTTGACGGAATGCACGGGGCCGGGGAACTTTAATTTTGCCTTTCGCCTGCCCAACGGCAAGATGTATTATGCCGGGCCGCTGCCTGGGAACGAGCTGAAAATCCATAATCCGGACAAAAACGGTGTTGGTGAAATATGGCTGCGTGGGAATATGGTTATGCCGGGCTATATTGATAATGATGCCGCAAATGCCGCCGCATTCGAAGACGGCTGGTTTAAAACAGGCGACTTGGGCCTGCTGGATAAAAAGGGGCGGCTGGTTGTAAAGGGGCGTCAAAAACAGGTCATTGTTCTCGACAGTGGCAAGAATGTTTATCCGGACGAGCTCGAAGACCTATATCTTCAGAATGAAGAGATTTTGGGTGCAGCGGTATTTGAGTACACAATTAACGGCAAGGTTGTGCCCTATGCGGTATTTCAGGTCGCGCCCGGTACAACGGTTGCGCGTGTTGCAATGTTGTTAAAGGCATCGAATCTAAAGATTGCGCCTTATAAATGGGTAAAGCACTTTGCAATTACCGAAGAAGAACTGCCCCAGACATCGGCAAAAAAGATAAAGCATTTTGCCGTAAAGGAAATGCTGGATGCGGGGTTGTTTAATCGCGCGGATGCATAAATCACCCGTGGTGCACGTGCGGTCGGCGTTCTGCCGCATGTGCACCTTGACGGAATGAGGTGAGGCGCTTATAATTAAAAGAAGGGGGTGGCGTAAAA
Organism: Alphaproteobacteria bacterium; assembly: GCA_013316395.1. GTDB lineage: Bacteria > Pseudomonadota > Alphaproteobacteria > Rs-D84 > Rs-D84 > Enterousia. The sequence goes on from WSMU01000026.1 coordinate 2,114, forward strand.
TGGCCAAATCTGATGTTCAATCCTTTATCAAGAAACATCTGAAATATCGTGCTGGCAAATGCTACGTGGGCAATTTGTCAGGGGTGCTGTTGCACGATTTGCGTAACAAGATAATGGAAACAGAGGTTTCAGGATACGGCCACCTGATAAATGTCGGATACATTGATGTGGACTTGCTGCGTGCGGCATTAAAAAGAGAAATGTCGTATAATCCGCTGCGCTTTTTTAAGCATGTCGGAAGCGTTTATGCTGCTAATACCCCGGAGGCTGATGCCATCGATGCTATAACCCTAATGCTGCAGGAATTTATGTTCTTGTGGCCCACAGGTATCCGGGGGCAGGTCAGAATAATGGACTTTGCCGATGCAAAATATCTGGTTTTGTTAAAAGTCCGTGATTGCTTTAAGAAAATAGCAAATATAAATATGCAGGATTTTAAAAGTGCGGCCTATCGTGATGAAACGGTGGCGGCTTTTGCGGCTGCACAAATTCCAATGCCGGCCGCGTTGCGCGCTGAAATGACAGACATGGCCGTGGCATCGGCAATGCGGCGTGCGCATAAGCGGGATATTGCAGAATTGAACATGCGTATCAAGGCCATTGAAACAGAAATAAACATACATCGGGGCCATGATGCGGTATTTGTTGCCGAACTGAAGCTGGAGCTTGAAGAGCTAAAGGCACGTCTGGATTTGATGATAAATAAAAAGCAGCCGCGTGCGCTATCAACGCAGCGACGCGTGCCCAGTATTACAAATCGCCCAAATGTGCAGGTAAAGCCCACGGTGGCTGCGGATGAAAACTATGGCGAAGATGCATATGATAGGGAGGTAGAGTTGCTAAGCACCTTGACGCCTGAGCATGATATGGGCAAAACACCGGATGTTTTTATCGAATATATTGCCGAACACGGGATTGAGAGAAGGTAGTTTATTACTTGCATATCGCAATATAAGGCGGCAGTGATTTTTCTATGTCTATTACGCTGTCTCCGCAATCCATACAGTTAAATTTTCTGTTTTGTGAGTGTGCCGCATCCAGTGGTATGTGTTTTTTTGCAACCTCCGGGACATTGGCGGCGTATGATTCGCTGGGAAAACCAAAGTAAAAACCACGCGATGCGCCGCTGCATTGTGCCGCCGCTCCGGGATAGCATTGTGGGTCACCAATACGCGCCGGGTCCGGAACGCATGCGGATTCGCATGTGTCCGGGTCTGTTATCATTTGCTCGCAATCCGTGCAAGAAGAAGTCTGGGGGACGCGTAATGTGGCGCCCGGCTTGCCGTAAATTGCCCCCTGGGTCATATGACCGCACTTTTTAACGTCCGGCGCTTTTGTCGGGTCGGTAACACATTCCCATTCCAGGGTATTGTAATTTAGGCGCGCAACCATATTGTCAGGACAGTTTTTTTCCGGAAACGGGTTAATACATTCCCATACGCTGTCGACCAGTACGGCTGTCTGCTGGCTGGCGCACAGGGGGCGGCGCGATTCATCCGCCACGCATTCAAGTAAATCAGAATCCCAAATCATATCGCCGCCGCAATCTGTCTTTGTGTTATATCCAATACATTGCCAGCGGCCAAATCGATATGCCTTGACCGTGCCGGCCGGGCAGTTTATGTTATCCGCCGATGGCGTGATAAAATCGGTGTCGGCATCCGGGATTTCATATTGGGTCATATATACCAACTGGCCGTCTTGTAAGTCCATGTCGGAAATTATGCCGGCCGGTACCGCACGCTTGGTCGCGGTGCCCCCTGAAACAATAAGCTTGTTTTGAAATATTCCAAATGTACCCGCATCTGTAAAGTGCTCTTCCAGTATCTCCATCATGTCATTGTATTTGTTCGTGTCAACCGGCGCAGTCGCGGTTACAATAAAGCTGTATGCAGGCTTTTTTTTGCGAACAATTTCACACTTTGTTACGGTTAAATTGGTATTTAGACATATAAACTTGCTTTCGATATTATTCTGCTCAACACATATATCTTCAAATGTTGTGTTTTGTATCGTTGCATTATGAGCGGCGGCGGCGCATTCGGCCACACTGCGCAAATCCGCCCTGTCGATTGCGTACTGTGTTTCCTGCTCTGTCATGCGCTGTGACGGGGCCCCCAGCATATAGACGCCGGCCATAAATATTGCGACCAAAATCATGACAAAAATATTCATCATTCCCCCTTGCGATTTGTTAAAAGTCTAGCTAATATAAGAATAAACTGCAACTTTAAAAAATATGGTCGTTATATGAAGAAATGCCTCGTGTTTTTAATGCTGGCCGGATGCGGCTTTCAGCCTATGTTTGCCAACCGTGATACGGATATTTATGTTGCGCCGATTTCTGGTATAAACGGGATAGATTTGCGTAACAGCCTGAATGCAAAATTTGGCGGTCAACATGATTCTGATGCCCTATATACGCTAAGCGTTTCCCTGGCGGAGCCTGTGACCCAGTACAAAGCGCTGGAACGTACCGGTGATGCCACCTGGCAGCAGGTTTCGCTCTCGGCCAGTTTTGAGTTGATGCGTGGTGATGAAAAGATTGCATCCGGTCGCGAGGTTGCGGCCGAATCATACACGTTTGTAAGATATCTGGTTGCGGCAAATGCGTCTTATAATAACGCGGTTCGCAATATTATAAATGTTTTGGCTGATAAAATCAGTGTGCGTGCAATAACATCCGCCGCTGATTATGAAAAGTCACGGACCGAAGAATAATGAAGTGGAAAGAAGCGGATTTTAATACAGGTATTGCAACTATTCGTGCAGTGCTGATATATGGCCCCGATGCCGGCCAGGTGGACGAGTTTTGTGATACCGCCGTGGCAAAGTTGCAAATTGAAAAAGACAATCTGTTTGCGCTGGATTCGGATGAACTGCGTGAAAAGCAGGACGCATTGTTCGCAGAAAGTTGCAGTCCGTCCATGTTTGGCGGTCGGAAAATGGTAATTATATCCAATGCGGGTGATGCCCATGCCAAACAGATTGCTGATTTAGTTGAGCATCCTGGTCTTTGTGCCACTGTTATAGTTGCCGCCGGTGATTTGCGTGCGGGTGGTGGTCTGCGTTCTTTGTTTGAAGGGGGCGATAAAATTGCGGCGCTGGCATGCTATACGGATGATGCGCGCTCGCTGGCGACACTTATTCGTGGGGCGCTGTCTGCGGAAAATGGCATAAACCAAATCAGCCCGGACGCAATGGCATATATGACGACGCATCTGGGGGGTGACCGCGGGATAACGCGCGGCTTTCTGGCAAAAATTGCCCTTTACGTAGATGATAAAAAAATTGTCGAACTAGAAGATGTGGAAAAGTGCCTGCCAGATACGGGTGCGGCCGATATGGATGACTTTTTGTATTCTCTGACGGCGGGGCATATTCAGCAAACAATGACCGCACTGGACCGTCTGCTTTATGATAATGCACAGCCGAATATGATAATACGTCTGCTTGACGGGCATTTTAAAAAATTGCTGACCGCGGTTGTAGATGGCCAGTTGCCACGTTTGTTTTGGAAGGTTGCAGATAAATTTAATCTGGCGATGAAAATATGGCCCGCATCAGAAATTGCGGCGGTGTTGCGTCGCCTGAACGAGCTTGAGGCGCAACTGCGTACAACCGGTATGCCGGCTGAGGTTTTGCTGCGTGATTTTTCATTAAAACTGGCGGTACGTGCCGCCAAATTGGCGATAAAAAGAAGGAATTAAAATGTTAGCATCGGTTTATGCACCAAAGGATTTTAAGCGCTTGCGCGCATCGGGCGATTTAGTCGCGCGATGCTTTGATTTTATTTCGCCGCATATCAAGGCCGGCATCTCCACAGGCGAGATAGACCGTATGGTTGCCGAATTTTTAAAGGCTAATGGTGCCCGCTCATCTGATTTGGGCTACCAGGGATATCCAAAAAATATATGTACATCTGTAAATGATGTAATTGTTCATGGTATCCCCAGTGATGATGTAATACTAAAAGACGGCGATATTGTAAATGTTGACTTAACGGCCGAATATAAGGGGTTTCATGGTGACGCATCGCGAATGTTTATGATTGGCAACGTTGCCCCGCGTGCACGTGAACTTGTTCAAACATGCCAGGATGCGCTAAATGCGGCGATTGCGGTCTGTGCGCCGGGTGTGCCGCTGTCTGAGATTGGTCGCACGATAGAGGCTGTTGTTACCCCCCATGGCTTTTCCATATCACGTGATTTTGTTGGGCATGGAATCGGCAAGGTTATGCATGACGAGCCGCAAATTTATCATTTTTATGACAAGCGCTGGGACAAGGTGAAAATGGTCCCGGGCCTTGTATTTACTATAGAGCCTATGATAAACACCGGGCGTCCTGAATGTAAGATAGACCCCGATGGCTGGACCGCGCGTACGGTTGACGGCGGCCTGTCGGCGCAGTGGGAACATACAATCGGCATTACCGAAGACGGTGCAATAATATTCACTGAGAAAATGGTTTAAAACGGGGATAGGGCGGCTGTGAAACAAGCGGATACATCTTTTCACGCCGGACATCGCCAGCGTTTGCGTCAAAAGTTTTTGGATGGCAAGCTTGCCGACTATGAGCTGTTGGAACTGGCGCTCAGCTTTGCTATTCCGCGTCGTGATGTGCGACCGGTATCGCGTGCGCTGATGCGTGAATTCGGAACATTGTATCAGGTTTTAACCGCCAGTGTTGATGCATTGGCGGCGGTTCCGGGTATGGGACGCAACAGTGCTATCTTTATTAAAACGATGCACCAGATGATGGCGCTGGGATTTCGCGGGTACTTTATAAAGACGCCATTATTTCATGATTATGCGCAGTTTGAAAACTATTGCCGATTAAATGTTGGTGGTAAAAGCGTTGAGGAAGTTCATGTCCTATACCTTGACGGCCAACTGTGCCTGTTGGCCGACGAGATACATAGTGTCGGTACTGTAAATGAATCTAGTATCTACCCGCGTGAGATTGTTCGGCGTGCACTGGATTTAAATGCGCGCGGTGTGGCGCTGGTTCATAATCATCCCACGCCATGTACATCTTTTTCAGAGCAGGATAAGAAGGCCACGCTGGAACTTATGCTGCTGTTAAATGCTATCAATATCACGCTCTATGACCACTTTGTAGTATCGGGTGGTACGGTTTATTCTGCACGCAATATGCATATGTTTGATTAAAATAATTCCGCTACATCGCAAACAGATGTCATTTGCTGGCGGTCTATATGATGTATCTGATTTTGTAAGATGCTGAACGTGTCCCGTGTTGCCTGGGTCGGGGTATTCCATGTATCGCGCCATGGCCGCGATATTTTTATTACGCTAAACGCCGGCGTGAATATAAAGCGCAGCTTTTGTAGGGCGCACTGGGCCCCCTCTATGGTGCGAAAGTCGTCCGGTGTAATATCGATAAAGCCTGTCGGTGTGTTTAACTCTATTATGTATTCGTATATAAAGTGGGCGGTTCCATTTTCAATTCTTCGCCGCGTAATTCGGTCGTTTCGTCCGTCATTGTTTATATCGCGATTAAAAACATCTACCGCCGCCAGACCGGCCCCAAATTCATCCAGCGGGTATTGTGTCGATGCCCCCGCCCGCCCCAGGCCGTCATTAAACGCAGCGCCGGTTGTGGTGATTGTGCGTGGCTTGCCGGCGGGGCGTGGTGCATGGGTGTCGATGCTGGGGGTGTCTGCCCCGATTGTGCGCCCTATGCGTGATCTGTCGCCCCGGACCAGCATATAGCCCAGCACGAATATAACCATTACCAGCAGTACCAGTAATATATTAAAAGTAACGCCGCCGTTTTGATTAGAGTTCATGATGCATCTCTTGCTTTTATTCTTGTGTTTCCCGACCCGCGGTCCAACCTTCTATCCGGCGGATTACCCGCGCAACTTGCCATAGCTGGGAATCATCAAGACTATGCAGCGGTGTGCTTAGCGCTACGCCGGTTTCGTTTGACACTTGCTGCTGATAAGATGATGTGTTATTCCCGTCTGATGGCGGTGCCCATGCACTGATAGCCTGGGCCAGGGTTTTCGCCTGATATCTGGGGGTTTTTAGCAGTAAAATAATCGCATCCATGCCGGTCTGTTCGTCGGGGAATGCGGCAAATCCGCCCGCGCGCCCAATGCTGCCGGCGCTATCGGTAAATCGGCCGGGGCGTATGTTGCCCGGATTATTATTGCGCCATGCGCGTGTGCCGCTGCTGCGTCGGGTTTGGGATTGGTTTGTGTATGTATATACCACGTCACGGCCAGACTCGTGCGCACGAATAGGGTGGCTGGCCACGCTATTTTGCTCTGGCGTGTTAACGGTGGATTCGGCCTCCTCATTACTGGCCGGGGCGTTGTCGGGTGCTGCAATTACCCCTGTGTCATATATATCAAACTCTTCGTATAGGTCGTCGCTTTGCCGGGCCAGGCGTGTGTTCCGTGCCGCCAGCATTTCCTGAACATCTGCAATTGAAATTTCTGCCGTGCTGCAGCCGCGCCTAAATAAATCGTCACCAAATATTACATTTATGATAGGGCCTGCGGCCGATACGATGCCCAGTATTAAAATTAGATTTCGCAGGTTTGTGAATATATCATTTTTCGCACCGCGAATCATGGATATCGCCCAACCGAACAGCAGCAGGCCCGTTGCGCCTACAACGGCCAGCCATGCATATTCCGCAAAAGTTGCAAATGCACGCAGAACACATGCGGGGTCTTCGATATATATGAATTGCGCGTCCGCACCGTGCACCCGGAATCCGGCATTTTGCATCAGTCGAAGAATTTGTTCTGTATCCATTTATTATATGCCAAATACGTCTATTTTTTAGACGCGGCGGTGGTAAAGAATCCCGGGATTGTAAAGTCTTCATCATTTGCCGCGACGCCGGCCCAGCCGAATAAGTCGCCCATCAGTCCCGTGTCTTCGCGGCGCGCTTTCTTAAACGGCAGAATGTTTTTCAGTTTGCCTATTTTTCCCTGTGCCGGGGCGGGTGCCGGCGTGGGGATATTATCCTCTGCGTCGGCGAATTCTGCCGCCAACTGCTCCAGTGTTGCGTCCGCATCATCAATCTGAATCATTTCGGATTCGGGGATGTGGGGCGTGGTGGCTGCGCTATCCTGGGGGGCGGCGGTCATGCTTGCCTCAATGTGATCCTCACGCAGGGGCGTCATGCTTTCCAATAACTGTTCCAGTGTTTTTTCCAGCGGTTCCTCCGGTGCATCATCGGCAATCATATCCTCAATCGTTGCCATAGTTGCATCTTCTGGGGTGACATCCTCTTCTTCTGGGGCTGCCTCTTCCTCCGGCGCCGCAATGATGCTTTCCGCTTCCGGTTCCGCTGTCGCGGGAATTGGGGCCGGCTCTTCGGCGCGGGCCACATTCGAAGCCAATACGGATAGTATCGGAATTACCTTTTCAGACTGTGGCGCGGAATCTGCAACCGGTGCCGGGGCATCCGTTTCTTCGACTGCTACAACCTTGCGCGGGCGGCCGCGTGATTTTTTTATCGGCATGGCCACTTCTGCTGCCGGGGTCGGTTCTGATTCCGGCGCCGGCTGTGTTTCGGGCTCCGGCTCCGGCGTGGGGATTTCTTCTTCCAAGGCTTCCTCTTCGCAGGATGTTTCGACCGGTTCAATAATTTCTGTTGGGGTGTTAATTTCTTCTACTGTGTCAACAAATTCTTCGGGGACTTGTTCTGTTGCGCAGATGTTTTCAATAGTTTCGCATTTGGCGGTATCTGATGAATTATTAGCAGCCAATGCGTCATCACTATCGACAGGGACGCCAAATAACACCGTATCATTCCCCAGGCCCAGTGTTGTACGCACTTCGTCAAAAGCGGCGCGTACATCTGCCATTTCAAATACTTCGCTGCCGGAAATATAGATGATTTTAGTTTTCATAAAACAAGCCCCCCCGATAATATCATGGATATTATATCATATTTTAGTGTTGAACGCATATAAAAAATATCTTAAACTTATGGCATGGCAGATATAAAGCAGCAGATTTTTCAAGAATTATCAGCCCTGGAAGAGGCGGCATCAAAACTGCGTGGTGCGGCTGTTATTGCGGGACGCCAAACGGATTTGGAGGTTGCGATTTTAACGGAGCAGGTACGCACCCTGCGTGACAAGAATGCCCGCGCAACCGAGATGATTGATAAGTCAATAAATATATTAAAGAATTTGAAATGAGCGTTGTATCTATACCGATTGTTAATAAAAACTATCCCATGGGATGTGAGGACGGGCAAGAGGCGCGTCTGATAGAACTGGGGAAAATGGTTGATACACGTGCGCGTGAAATTTTGGATAAGATTGGCCCGCTGCCGGAAAGTGCACTGCTGGCGACATTATGCATTGTCCTTGCGGATGAGGTTAATAATAAACCGGCCCCGACTGTTTCTGATGCCGACCTGCGCGAGATTTTGGCCCGCATCCGCGAGATAAAGCATAAGATAGCGCAATAAAAAACGCCCCAAAAGGGGCGTTTGTTTTTACATGCAGTTCTGCATTGTATCCATCATTGCCTTTGTTCTGGCCGATGCCAGCATTGTGGCATTATTTGTATTGCCCTTGATTTTACCTTCGCGCCAACCTTCGATAACGCAAATTGCACCGGTAATCTTTTTCATTTCTGCGGAATCCAGGTCGCATAGTTTTTTATCCAATGCAACACCTGTTAATCTGCGCAGTTGTCTTTTATATCTTTCTACATCGTTTTCGTAGGGCGGGGCATACTTTATAATTGCACTTGCAATTGTCATGTTCTTGTAGCTGTCGGACAGCAACAAGTCCTCCAGTGCCTTGCGACCTGTTTCGTAGTCTGGAAATACTGCGAATTTGCCACCTTTGCCGATTGCGCCTTTGGCGCGTGCAAATTGACCGTATGCCAGATTTCCCGGATTATTATTGCGCCATGCGCGTGTGCCGCCCGTGCGGCAGATTGTGTCGCCTGTGCTCATAATGTACAAGACGTCGCTCTTGCGCTCAATTGTTTTTATAGCATAAGGCTCTGTATAAGCCCATTCTTCAACATTAAGAACAGAATCAGAACTGTTATCAAGTTTTTCATACGATTTAATGGTATATCTTTGGCCTTCAGAGTTTATTGGCGACGCAATAGATTCTGTAAAGTGCAGCCCGCCCACAAATGTGGCAGCTCCGGCTAGCATGTATGGTACTATAAATTTTTTCTTCATTGTTTTTCCCCTTTGCAATCAAACAGTCCGTGCAAAATACCCTGCGCGTTTCTGTATTTGTGTTGTTATTCGTTTTTGACTGGTTCGACATGATAGAATGAATGTCATGTCGTACATTCAGACAGCACAGAAATTCCATGTTGCCCCGACTTGCCTTTCGGTAGCCCGCCCCGTTTCCAGGGAACCAAGGTTTTTTTTGCCGCGCTGCGGCGCGACCATCGATGTATTAGCATCGACTAATCTGCAACTGGTGCTCCATTGCAATTTGCTCTGGCGTAGGTGCAGATACAATTTGTTTTAAGTCGTCGCCAAAATACTTTGCATGAACCAGGCGCAGCAGTTCGTCGTGCGACAGGTCCATCAACTTTTCGGCGCTCAGTCCCGTATCGTTTTTGATATATTCAATCATTTTGTCGCGCGACATGGACTCCAGGCGCTTTAGCTCTTTTGTATATTCGATTTGCAGAATTTTCTCAATATCTGCGCTGAATACATTAGAGGTATCCCATGATTCAAAAACATCACCGATACGTTCGCGATTATGGGCGGTAAACATGTACTGGCCCGTCGGTCCTGGAACGAACTCGCCGGCTTTTATCCGACCCTCGCCCAGGAACATAATCGCATGAAATTTTGTTTTTGCCCCACGAAAGCGCGGTACAATCCAGATAGAGCCCGGACTGACCTGCGCAGCAGAGAAGTTTTTCTTCGCGAACTCCGCGGTGGCGGCCTGTCGTGCGGCTTTATCACTTGATGCGTTTATTCCGCGCTGTGCCAGGTATTTTTCCAGTGCCGCATTATATGCGGAATCGGATTTAAATACACGGCCTTCTTTTATGGCGCCGTCGTATTCCGGACGAGAGTATTTTTTGCGCATCTGGTCCTTAAAGGCGCTGCAGGCGCTTTTCCCGTTTGTCGGAATTACTTTCAGTGTGTCGCCGTTTTCATTCAAGGCGCGCATTAACTGCGTATATTGGCCATACATACAGTGCATGCCAACCGGTGCACCCGGCAGTTCGCGGCGTACTGCCGCATTATAGCCGCGTGTTCCAATTTTAGGCTGCAAGCGTTTTTGTGCGGCCAACATATTGTCAATATACTTATCACAGGTATTAGTGGCGCGTGCCTGCAAACGTGATGCCCGGATATTATATTGCCTGCCCAGTTGAAACAAAGAAATACTTTTGGAAACCAATTTGTTTTCCAGTTGTATTTCCAGCTTAGGCATTACAAATTGCAGGGATGGCAAACTCTGAGCATTAGCAGAATTTTTACCGAATAAAATAGAGGTGCCCATTATGACATAAGGAAACACTTTCTTATAAATATTCATTTTATTCCCCTTTGCAATCAAACAAACGAAACGCGTGTGCATTTCATTTAGTGTTTTATTTGTTTTTTTTGATTGGTTCGTCGCGATAAAATAATAAATTCGCAACGTACATTCAAATGCGGACATTTACGGCCGCACCCCGACTTGCGGTGCTTTTATTTAAGCGCACTCGCAGCCCGCCCCAAACGGGGAACCAAGGTTTGTATATACAATATAGACAAAAAAATTTTGTATTTCAAGTAAAAAATAAAGGAAAATAAATAAAGCCCGCGCGCTGTGGCAAATGATAAAAAGCCCCCGGTTAACGAGGGCTTTTGGACTTATTCTTTGATAATATCTTGTACGGTTACCTTAAATACAACGTCCTTGCCCGCCAGTTCCGGTACATACTGGGTCGGGAATGTGATGTTAATATCACGTGTCTCACCTTTTTCCATGCCTACCAGTTGTTCTTCAAAGCCCGGAACGAACTGACCGCTGCCCAGCTTTAACGGAAAACCGGTTGCGGTGCCGCCTTCAAACTGAACATCGCCCAGGAAACCCGCAAAGTCAATAATAACCGTGTCGCCATTCTGGGCGCCGGCGTTGCTGTCACATGCGCCCAATGCCAGTGCGCCGCACAATGTGGCCGCAGTCATAAGTTTTTTCATCCTTTTCCCCTTTTGTTAAAATTAAAAGCGCTTTTATCATAGCGCTTTTAAAAATTTTCGTCCATGTTTATTTTGTGTTATTAGACAGTCGCATCGCCATCTGGACCAGCTTGTTGTACTGGGTCATTACCTGGATGTTATGCGCGGATGTCGGGTCAGATAGCTTGGAATAACCACCCAGTACCTCGCGCGCATGTTTCAAATTCCGTGCCAGCGGCATATCGCCGTCTTGTTCGGCAATCGCAATCCAATCGTTTACCTGGGCCAT
>WSMU01000027.1 GCA_013316395.1 Alphaproteobacteria bacterium
CCTATTAAGTTTAGAATTTTATTTTTCATTTTGTTAATTGTAGCAGCATATGCTCCAAAGTCAATATTCCATGACCTGTTGCGCACAGTCTGTCGCCATGTTTTTGTATCAGCAAAGGGTTGTTTCCTACCCAGCCCCAGTCTATTATTCTTTCCACATCCGGGGTGATTTTTACCCCGCGCATGGTGCGCATGCCGGTAATGATTTTTTCGGTTGCGCGTGCATCATCGGATATCGGTGCAAACAATGCGTTGTCGCCCATTTGCTCGAACCAGCGGCCGTCGGTATATATCCGGCCGGCGGCACCGCGTCCTATGCCGATGTATGGCATCCCGTCCCATATATTGGCATTGTGTCGGCATTGCGAATCTGCTGTGGCATAGTTTGATACTTCGTATCGTGGCAGATGAAGGCACTCGCCGATTGTTGCATACATATCTGCCATGTCGCTGTTCGATGGCATCGCCAGGTTCATTTTCCCAAAGGGTGTCGCGGGCTCTATGGTCAGTTCATATAACGAACAGTGCCCCAGCCCGATTTGATTTATACCCCGGCACAGCTTTGCGACAGTTTCCGTCGTGTGTCCCGGCAGGCCATAAATAAAATCCGCACTTAGTTTTATGTTTCGTGCCTGGGCTGCGTTTATTAAGCGCAGTGCCTCATCCGCCGTATGACGCCGCCCCAGAAATTCCAGTTCCCCGTCATCCAATGATTGCACACCCACCGACAGGCGGTTGACGCCGGCGGCTATAAAGCGGTCCAGTCGTGCGGCATCCAGTGTTCCCGGATTTGATTCCAGTGTTATCTCGCAATCTGGACAGATGTGAAAGCATTGACTTATTTTAGCAATTATTTTGGCAAATATCCCGGTCGGCATCAGTGATGGTGTGCCCCCGCCGAAAAATATGGTGGGAATATTTACGGGGCCCAATTTATCGGACCATTGCTGAATCTCGTTACAAATGTTGGTGCAATATTTATCCCAATCAGGCTGTCGCGCGGTCGAGAAAAAGGCGCAATATTTGCATTTTGATATGCAAAACGGAACATGGATATAGATATTGTGAGGCTGTCTCATGACAGGCATTGTAGCGCGCAAGGCACTTCTTGCAAGGGATAAATTATTGTGTTATAATGCCCTTGCGGATGGAAGGTATGAAATCAAGACTTAATGTATTTTTAACTGGTATGATTTTACCATTTGCGGCCTTTGCCGCGAATGAGGGGGTGCCGTCTTATTATCAAACGTCCGCGGGGCCAAATGCCAACCAGATAGGCTATGGCCAGTATAGCCAACAGGGCTATTCAAAATACGTGGGCACATCCGGCCAAAAGCAGGTTGTGGGCACACGTTCTACTTCCTATCAGGTACCGCGTGCATCGGTCGCGGCACCAACAAATTATGGAACGATGACGGCAAACGGCATCGCCGTTCCCGCCGACAGCGAGCACAGAACAAACATATATGCGGGCTATTCCCGCCGATTTGCGGATTTTGAATTTAAAACGGGCGTTAATTCCATTCTGGAATGGGATGACATGGTCTTTAATGAAATAAATGTCGGCGCCCAGCATAACTTTTCCCTGCGCAACTTTGATATGTTCGTATATGGTCAGTATGCGTATGGAAAGCAGGAACATGGCGGTCTGTCCATGGACTATGACCTGGAACCGTATGATTCCGCGCGCCCAGAAGAGGGGATTTTTACCATTTCAATCGGTAATCAGTCCGGTACATCAAATCATTTTAAATTTGGTATCGGGGCACACCATATTTGGGATATCGGTGGCTGGAAACTTTCGCCGTCTATTGGTTATGAAATATTCAAGCACGACCTAAAGATGTCGGACCACTATTATCCGAATCCTGGTATTTACCTGCCGCTGCTGACGGTCAAAGGTGATTATGTATATGGTGATGCGGCCGGAAACTATTATGCCTTCCCCCAGGGGGTAGAGGCCCCGGACGACCTGTATCAGGTATGTATGTCGCCCGAAGATATTAAGTTGGTAGATACATCTGTGGTTGCGCCCGGCACTGGCATTATTTTGCCGGAGGGTGGGCTGCATATGACCGACTATAACCCGTCAATGGGTACAACTCCGTGGGGTGTGGGGCCCGGTGATTGTGTTATTATCGGTGGTGATGGTCCCATAATAGTAGAGGGGACAACACACATCTATAACACAACGTGGAGTGGTTTTTTTGTCGGCCTAGAGATTGAAAAGCAGATGACACTGGCTGACAAGTTGCGCTTTTATGTTCAGTTCGGCCTGCCAAAGTACTCGTCTGAGGGAACATGGCCGATGCGTACCGATTGGCAGCAAAACCCCAGCTTCCTGGACGAGGGCAGCAAGGGCGCCTATTCATACCTGGCAGAAATGGAATATAATATGCGCTTGTCCGACCGGTTGCAGTTGGCATTAAAAGTGGATACAAACCTGTTCCATGTCGGTAATATTCCGGGTAAACTTTATGTTGCCGAATATACTGATGTTTCGGTTGATGCAAATGGCAATCCAATATTTGTCGAAGAAATAATCACAGACCCTGCCACCGGTGCTCAGACAACGGTGCTTGTCCCACAGTTGGAAACGATTCCGGCGCATACCGAACACGTCAGCAATTCGCTGAAAGAGGCAACCTGGCAGTCGTTTGGTCTGCATCTGGGTGTTAAATACGCATTTTAATAAACCTTAAATCGGGGGGATTTAATATGAAATCCAGGAATATATTGCGCGTATGCGCCGCTGCTTTGACGCTATGTTCCGCGATGCCGGCGCGTGCCGACCGCGGTACGTTTGATATGGACCGCTGGGGCCAGATATTGGATAATGTTCGTACGCGTGCAGCGGCTCAAAATATCTCAGATGCCACGGTGCGGGCGACATTAAAAACGCCGGCTTTTATTCCCTCCATTGTTCACAGCGATAAGAATCAGTCGGAATTCAAGCTGACGCTGGACCAATATTTGGCCCGTACTGTCAACGCTAAGCGGATTGCAAATGGTAAAAAGATGCGTGGGGTCTATCCCACAATGCTCTCGCGCGTGGAAAATAAATATGGTGTCCCTGCGCATGTTATATTGGCGTTTTGGGGGCTGGAATCGAATTATGGTGAATACAAGGCGGCGCATCGCCTGACGGATGCGTTTTTAACACTGATGTATGACGGCCGGCGTGAAACATTTTTCGGCAACCAGCTGCTGGCGTTGATGAAGATTGCCGATGACAACAACCTGGACATAACCCAGATTCGCGGCAGCTGGGCCGGCGCCATGGGACATTTTCAGTTTATTCCGACAACGCTGGCGTCCTATGGCGTGGACGGCAATGGTGATGGTAATATCGATATCATCGGCAGCGTTGGCGATGCAATGTTCAGTGCGGCCAACTACCTTAACAAACTGGGTTGGAACCAGAATGAAAGAATAGTTCGCGCGGTTGTTGTTCCGGCGGATTTTGATGCGTCTTTGCTAAAAGGGGATGTGAAAAAGAATCTGGACCAGTGGGCGGCATTGGGTGCCACGCTGCCCGATGGGGGTGCGTTGCCGGCCACGGATATGACAGCGGGTCTGGTTGCGGATGCCGCCGCCATAGAAGCCGCCCAGGCGTCTTCGGATGTGTCCGATATGGATACGGATATCGCACCGCGCCCTGTTATAAAGGCATATTTGACATATCCTAACTTTTATCGGATAAAAAAGTGGAATAATTCCAACTGGTATGCGATTGCGGTTGCAACGTTGGCGGACGAGTTGAAATAGCCTCCCCCTTAAAATCGTTAAAAATAATAATAATTGCTAATAGCGGGATTCTTTGATAATCTTCCCATATAGTGCATATATAAAGGATATATTATGGCAATAAAGGTTCGCGATTATGAAGTTCGCATGGCCCGTAACCGGGAAGAGCGCAAACAGGTTCGTCAATTGCGATACGATGTTTTTGTAGAAGAAGAGGGCGCCGCCGCCACCGAGGAGCAGCATGCCCTGCGTGAGGAATATGATTCCTATGACCGTCATGCTGATTACATGGTTGTTTTGCATGCGGGTCGCATTGTTGGCACATATCGCATAATCAGCCGCAATGCCGCGGAAAAAATGGGTGGCTTTTATACCGAGAACGAGTTTGATATCTCAAAGATAAAGAAGGCCCGTGGCAACATTGCGGAAATGTCGCGTGCATGCGTCGCGCGCGAGTATCGTGAAAACGCCCTTGTGATGCGTATGCTGTGGGCGGGCCTGGGTGAATATGTTGTTCGTCACAAGATTGCGATACTATTCGGTGTTGCATCATGGGTTGGGAAAAATCCGGTTGCATCCGCCCAGGCGATATCATACCTGTACTACAATCATTTGTCGCCGCTGAATCTGCGTGCACGTGTGCTTAGTGAAAATTTTGCGGACGGTGTTAATCCCAAAATGTCGCGGATGAACATCCTGCCGGAGGTATTTATAGACAAAGACATGGCAACGCGTGAAATGACACCGCTGGTAAAGGGGTATCTGCGCTTGGGGGCATCCTTTGGCCGTGGTGTGTTTATTGATGCGCCGTTTAATTCGTATGATGTATTTGTCATGCTCCAAACCAAGAATATCGCCCCGGCATATCAAAAGCATTTCCTGGGCAAGGAAAATGCGCTGGCGGGACTGGATGCGGATGCATCAAGTGGCACCATGCGCACAATCGGCAAGATTGTATCGTTCCCTGTGACGGGCCCGCTAAAGGTAATGGGGGCGTTTGTCGAATTCCTGCTGCGCGAAGATGCGGCTGATGCAGAATATCGTGATGATTCCAAAGACGAGGCGGAGGCCGAAGACTAATCATGGCGCATGTTCGCAGACAGAATATTTTTACCACCATGCTGGCCGGAATAAAATTCGGCCTGTTTTGGATTCTGGTATTTTTACAGTTGCCGATAATAATACTGCTGCCGCGCGGCCGGGTCAGTGTTTGGTACATGCGTGTGTTCATGTGGTTTTTGTTAAAGACGGCGGGTATTCGCGTTCGTGTTCACGGGCGCCTGGTATCGCGCCGGCCATTGCTGGTTATTACAAACCACATATCGATATTTGAAATCGCGACTTTCCCGGTTGCATTCGGCGGCAGCTTTGTCGCCAAGAAAGAGCTGGAATCATGGCCTGTGGTTGGCTGGGTTGCGAAAAAGTTCGGTGTTATATTTGTTGACCGACGGCCGTCACATGCTGTTGAGGCCCTGGCGGTGGTTCAAAAGACAGTCCAGACCGTATCATATCCCATGTTTCTGTTTCCGGAGGGGACAACAACAAACGGTGCCTATGTCAAAGAGTTCAAAAGCACATTGTTTAACTTTGTGGAAAATTCCAATGTCACCGTTCAGCCGATGGCAACCGTTTATCGTCACCTGGATGGGGCACCGATATCTGATGAAGACATGGCGACGCATTACGCGTACTTTGACAACGCAAAGCAGGAGCGCGGCCCGCATGCCCCGCGTGAGCGCAGTGCCTTTGCCCAGTTGTTTCATATAATGGTTATCGGTGGCTTTCGTGTGGATATAACTATTTTGCCGCCGCCGTCTTTGGCGGGAATGGATAGAAAACAGATTGCAGCAATGCTGCAAAAAACAGTATCTGATAAATATATGGAATTAAAAGACAAAGAGATAAAAAAATGAAAACAGCAATCACACCCACGCGTGCGGAAAACTTTAGCGAATGGTACCAGAATCTGATAACGGCGGCCGACCTGGCGGAAAATGCGCCGGTTCGCGGCTGCATGACGATAAAGCCATACGGCTGGGCGATATGGGAACTGATGCGTGATGAAATGGACCGTCGTATAAAGGCCCAAGGCGTACTGAATGCAAACTTTCCGTTGCTGATACCGATTGATTTCTTTAACCGTGAGGCGGAACATGTCGCCGGCTTTGCCAAAGAGGCGGCGGTTGTCACACATTACCGCTTGAAAATGATTGATGGTGCCCTGGCGCCCGACCCGGAATCCAAACTGACCGAGCCATATATAATCCGCCCGACATCCGAAACGATAATAGGCGAGGCGATGTCCCGCTGGGTCCAGTCGTACCGTGACCTGCCGATGAAGTTGAACCAGTGGGTAAATGTAATGCGCTGGGAAATGCGTCCGCGTATGTTCTTGCGTACATCTGAATTTAACTGGCAGGAAGGCCACAACGTGTTCGCCACGCACGAAGAGGCGAACGCCGACGCCCGCAAGATGCATAAGCTCTATGGCGACTATATGCGCGATGTTTTGGCAATTCCCGCCATTATGGGTGAAAAAACACCAGAAGAGAGATTTGCCGGTGCCGACCACACATACACGACCGAGCAGATAATGCAGGACGGCAAGGCACTGCAGGCGGGTACGTCCCACGACCTGGGCCAGCATTTCTCGAAATCGTTCGGTATAAAATATCTGGGCACCGACGGCCAGTTGCACCATGCATGGACGACATCATGGGGCACGTCAACGCGTATGATGGGCGGTCTGTTTATGACGCATAGTGATGACGACGGCCTGGTCCTGCCACCAATGGTGGCACCTTACCAGGTTGTGATTATACCATTAGTTCGCGACGGAAATGATGACGCGCTAAATGCGTATGCGGAAAAAATCGGTGATGAGCTGCGCGCGCATGGTATTCGCGTTCTGGTCGATACATCCGATATGCGCGGGCCGGATAAAATGTGGAAATGGATAAAGCGCGGCGTGCCGCTGCGTGTGGAAATCGGTGGTCGCGAAATGGCGGCGGACCAGGTAACCGTTACACGTCGTGACCTGGGCAAGGCGTCAAAGCAGACAATGGCCGTGGCCGAATTTACAGACGCCGCCGCGGAAATGCTGCGCGTGATGCATAAAGACATGTATAACGCCGCCGCCGCTCGCAATGCAACGATGATAAAGAATGTTGAATCGCTGGACGCGCTGGACGCGGCATTAGGGGCGGGTGAAATCGGATTCTTCCGCTTAAAGTATGATTTGACATTGGCGCCGGAATTCGATGCGATTATGGATACGTACAAGGTATCGCGTCGCTGTCTGGATGATGCGGACCCGACATACGTGTTTGTCGCAAAATCGTATTAAAAATCGCCCCCGTTTGGGGGCGGATTTTATTTTTGTTCTATCCCGGGCCAATTACATTTCGCCAGCCAATCTGGCGCAACAGTCCGCGTAAATATATATAACTGATACGCGGATATCGGCGCCATGGCACGCTCAAACGCTTGATACAGCGACCAGCCCACATGCATATTGCGCGCCAGCCAATACGGACTGGTATTATTCTGCTTTCGCGCGCGCCGCATCAAACGGCCGATGGTTTCGTAAAATTCAGATTCTGTTTTTATACGTAACATTTTTTCACTCCATAGTTTTTATGTTAATAAAAACATACCGCCGTGATGAAGGGCGGTTGGAGGTTCATAACTACAATAGTATAGTGTTGCTTATTCGGTATATTCGCAACCCTCCAACCGGTTGTGGAGTTTTAAAAACTATTGGAGGTTATGACACCTCACATCGGTAATCATCCGATGCGATATGAATTATAACATAATAATTGCGCTTTGCAAATTTTAATATCTGTCGTATATGACGGGTGTTTTATTTATCGTATATATACGCCCGTCATTTTCGCGGTTATAAAAGATGTACAAGACGTTTGATATATCGTCAGTCATCCATGGATTTTGCATGCCAATTACCTGGCGTTGGGTGTTATGCGGGAACACTGTGTGAAATGTGTTGTCAAACACGCGCGTGTATGCATCCTGGAAAGATGGGCTGGTTACCATATTCATGATTATTATGCCGTTTGGTGCCACGCGTGATTTAATGCGCACCATGAATTCAGCCGTGATTAAGTTTTCCGGAATCTGATACGAATTAGAATAAACATCCAATATAATCAGGTCGAATTCTTTTGTTGTGTGTTTTAAAAACTGGCTGGCGTCACGAACAATGAAGTTTTTGTTAGGTGTCAGCTTGCGGTTTAAAAACTTCTGTTCCGATATGTCTTTTAATGTTCCTTCGATATCGACAAAGGTATATTCGTTAAAGCTGTCGTTAAGGCCGGCTGTAAAACCACCCGCCCCCAGGACTAATATCTGGCGCCGCTTGTCATTGGGCATATTGTATATAAAGTTATCATTGATGTAGTTTATATATTCCGCACCCATCTGCGCCTGGGGGTAATATACCGACATCGGCAAACCGTTCATATATAAAATTTTAAGCCCGCCGCCATCGGTAACAGATATCGTAGAGTTTGCGTTATTAACCAGGATTCCGAAATATTTTTTCTGGACAGCGTCGCTGTTGATAATGACGGCGGCCGTCATTATCGCTGCAGCGGCGATTAGCCCGCCCCAGCGTATTTTACAAGTTATTGCCGCGCATATCCCCAGCGCCACCACCAACATTATGGTATGATTTACACCTATAAACGGCATCAGTAACAGTGTTGTTGCAATAGATGCCGCAACAGAACCTATCGTATCCCATGCCATTATGTTCCCGGCATAGTTTGTATTGTACCTATGCAGCATTCGCGACATCAGGGTTGTATTATATCCGAACAGGAACGGCCCCATCGACAGCAACAGACCGGAAAATATAAATGTCTGTACCACGCCCGATGTGATGCCGGCCATATACATCCAATGAAAGTATTTAGAGATTAGCGGAAACGACCCGGCCAGAATTGCAAACGCACAAATCACCAGAAAGCTGATGCCCAGACGGCGCCGTGCACCGGATGCGGATATTTTTCCGCGCGTTCCCATAAAGTACCCCAGTGACATAAAGCCCATAAAACTGCCCATGATAATGCTGGTGATGACGGCGGCGCTGCCGACAAAGAAAGACAGCTGGCGCATCACGACCAGTTCCAGCGACATACTGACATAGCCGTTTAAAAATATTAAAAATATCAGCCACAGGTGCAGTTTCTTGCTCATGATAAATTCCCCCTTTGTCGCGCGAAATGGTAGAGGAAAAAACACTTCTTATCAATGTAATTTTTAACTGGCGTTCATCAGTCGTACATCACCAAATTCCGGATGTCGATTAAACATTGCCGCCGCGAAAGGACACAGTGCGATAACCTTTCTTTTCTGTGTGCGTGCCATGTCAACCGCCGCTGCGACCAATCCCAAACCAACATGGGCGCCACGATATGGCTCTTCGACCTCGGTATGGTCTATTATCATCTTGTTGCCGCCGGTGCGTACGAATGTAATCTCGCCGACGGTATGACCGTCACAGTGGGCATAAAAGCCCTGGCCGTCGTCAAATAATATATATTCTACATTGTATGCCATTTTTTATCGCTCCACGATAAAAACTATAACATATCAATTTTACCCAGCCATAGGGTTGTTATCCGACACAATTTTGCAAGAGACTAAGCGGCACGAACCTCATTTCTTATCCCGCGTCCATGTATATATCGGTATTCTTTGCGGACTTTATATTTGACTACCTATTATGAAAAAGTTAAAATTTTTCTTATGAGAATGTTATTGATATTTTTTTCACTATACATATTATGCACATCCTCAGCGCGTGCTGATCAATGTGAATGGGTATTCTGGGATGTGGCAGAAAAAGCGTACAAGCTACTGAAACATTCTAAGGATTACACCGAGTTTTGTGCGCCATGCATGGACAAAGAACCTATAACTCTGCAAATAAATACATTGGATATACAGCCGGTGCATCAAAAGGATACTGATGACAGACTGTATCAAATTTTGGTAAACGGTAAATCAATTGATATTGCATACGTTTACATAAATGGTAAAAATTTGGGGATGCAGGCAAACTGCTCCCCAATAAGTGGCGTTCCGGAATATATTGATGATTTTTTTACTGGTCGCTGGCAGCCAGAAGAAACATTATTATAGTTATTTGCATCAATATTTATTCGTGCGTTTTGTCCAGCCAGTCTTGGCTGTTGGCCAGTTGGGAGTTTTCTTTAAATATTTTAAACGCTCAGCTTTTAAAGTTTCCATAAAATCTGATACTTTATTTGCTGGGATAGAGTTTAAAGCATCAATAGTCTTAAGACCAATTGCGCCGTCCACAGCAAGACTAGCATCACTAAAATCGTTCAGCGCCCTTTGAACCACTTTTCCTGCTCCTCCCATTACATTCATATCAAAGACAGCGTTTCGCACTCGATCATTTTCTATTTGTGGGATTTTTGTTTTATCCCAATACATATCCTTATAAATTTCTTTCGCTTGTGGACGCTCTAAATCTATGACGTCTTTTGGTAAATCTTTTTCAGGATGTTTGCTCGTATAATAATTCAGAGTACTTTGTTTTATTCCCATGTTTGTCGGTTCGTCACGAACCTGATTTGTGCCGTCGGTATATTTTCCTTCTGGCTCTTTTAATTTATTATATGCCTCTTCAAATTTTTCATCTTTTGTCATATCTTTTGCTTCCTTCTTATTCTTCGATTTATACGGCTTGCTTTCGATTACAAGCTAAAAAGCCCCGCGGGTGCGGGGCAATAAAAAAAACGGCGGTATATACCGCCATTGTTTGCGCGTATATTATACCACAATTTGAAATAAAAATCTATTAAATGCAGAGCGGGCGCCAAAACAAAAAATCCGCGAAAATTCGCGGAAATCCTGGTGCCGGCTGTCGGACTTGAACCAACGACCCTCTGATTACAAATCAGATGCTCTACCAGCTGAGCTAAGCCGGCAACGTGCTGTATTATACATGGCTCAGAAAAAATATCAAGTGTAAAAATTCATAAATTACTTGCTTTTGATGCTCTGCGGGTAAATCATAGAAGTATGATTAAATTACCTGAATTATTGGCACCGGCCGGAACGCTGGACGCATTTAAAACAGCCATACTTTATGGCGCAGATGCAATTTATGCCGGGCTGCCGGGGTTTTCCATGCGTGCCCGCGCTAAAATTACCACGGATGAGGTAAAAGCCGGAATTGATTTAGCACATGCGGCCGGCAAGAAAGTGTATCTGGCGTTTAACCTGTTTGCGCATGATTTTGAATATGTAAATCTGCCACGGGTCAGCGAAACAATCAGATATCTGCAGCCTGATGCATTGATTGTATCCGACCCGGGCATTGTTATGTGGGTGCGTGAAAATCATCCGGACATGCCCATTCATATTTCAACCCAGGCAAATATTTGCAGCAGTCGTTCCGTAAAATTTTGGCAGGCGGCGGGCGCAAAGCTATGTGTCCTCGCACGGGAGGTGACTCATAACGAGTTTAAGGCTATTCGTGCGGCATGTCCCGATGTGGGATTGGAAATATTTGTGCACGGTGCAATGTGCATGTCGTATTCGGGCCGTTGTTTGCTGTCGAATTTTGTTACGGGGCGGCCCGCTAATCGCGGTGCCTGTGCGCAGTTGTGCCGCTGGAAATATGATGTTGTCCTGCGTGAGCGCGAATCGGGACTTGAAATGCCGCTAGAGGAAGACTCGCGCGGGGCGTATATAATGAATTCCAAAGATTTATGCCTGATGCCACGCCTGGCGGATGTGGTTGCCGCCGGACCTGACTCTTTGAAGATAGAGGGCCGCAACCGCAGCGAGTACTACGTAGGCAGTGTTGTTCACGCATATCGGTGCGCGCTGGATGCGTATGCGGCATCGCCTGATACCTTTGACCCGGCACCATTTATGGCGGATTTAGATGTCTTGGAAACACGCGGCTATACGACGGCTTTCTTTGACGGGCCGGTCGGACCGGATGCACATGATTATGATACAACGCGCTCTACATCAATGTATCATGCCGCCGGTGTGATAACAGGTGTGGATGCGGCATCCATAACGCTGGAACTGCGTAATGAGATAAAGGCCGGCGACGAGATTACATTTATTCTGCCACATATAATGGATAAGGTATGTGTTACCTTGCCGCGTTTGATAAATGCGGCGACCGGTGCAGATGTACCAAAAATGGCCGCTGGTCAGCGTAACAGTATTATTATCCCGCGTGAATGGATTTTATCACCTCATACGGACAAACTGGCGCCGTATGTTTTGGCGTATAAGCGCAAATAGAAAAACGCCCGTATTTCTGCAGGCGTTTAAGTTTATTCTTCAGATTCTGCGGCACGTGCAGCCGTTTCAATTTGCAGCAGTTGGTTTTCCAGTGCTGTTCGCTCAGAAGACTTGTAACCTGTTTCCGCGGGTTTCTTGTCTTCAACGGGTGCGGGTGCCTGGGGCGTCGTAACAGATGCCTTTTCTGGCGCCGCGGGTTTCGCAGGCTTGTCTGATACAGCCGGGTTGATAAGGTTGTTATAGATTTCAATTGCCTCTCTGCTGCCGACAATATCGCGTTGCAGCAATTTGTTTTCACCCCCGGGCAGGAACCATTTGTCCAACTTTATCGCCGTTAGCTGCATAATTGGACGTGTGCGTGCATCCGCAATCCAGCGTGGCATTTCCGGCGCATCTGAATAATACCACAGTGCGACCCAGTAAAACACACCCATTACAACAATTCCGCGCACGATTCCAAAAATAACCCCCAGCGTATGGTCGGTGACATTCATCATACTTTGCTGAATTTTATCGCGTAATTTTTGGTTAAAGAAACCAACAATCAGCAAAATTACAAAGAATACGATAAAGTAGGATGACACCAATGTGCCGACTGTTGACTCGGTCAGCCCAAACCATTTTTGCAGCAGTCCATCCAGCATGGGTGAAACAAAACGGGCGGTTACCGCGGCGACAACCCAAGACAGGGTCGCCACCGTTTCATAAATTCCACCGCGAATTGTCGCCCATACTGTGGACGCCAATATAACGCCGATGTATATATAATCAAGACTGGTCAA
The DNA here is from genome assembly GCA_013316395.1 of Alphaproteobacteria bacterium. Taxonomy (GTDB): domain Bacteria; phylum Pseudomonadota; class Alphaproteobacteria; order Rs-D84; family Rs-D84; genus Enterousia. Next base: position 12,851 of record WSMU01000027.1, read on the forward strand.
ATCGAACATACGTGACTCGCTTTGTTTTCTACATCGTCGTTATTTATTAGTTACGCTTGCCCTTTTTTACCAGG
>WSMU01000028.1 GCA_013316395.1 Alphaproteobacteria bacterium
GCGTACCTATGATGTTAGCCTGATATCAGGTAAAACAACCCAAGGAGAAAAATATGAACGACTTATTTGATATATGTCCCTGCGATGACAGCGAACGCGCAGACACCCCCACTATGCCCCTGATTGGCGACCCGGCGCCCGAGTTTACCGCCCAGACAACAAACGGCCCTATCAACTTTCCGTCGGATTATGCGGGACGCTGGGTTGTGCTGTTTTCGCACCCGGCCGATTTTACACCGGTATGCACATCTGAATTTATGGCGTTTCAGGCGCTAAAGGAAGAACTGGCGGAAATAAATACTGAACTGGTCGGACTGTCTGTGGGCAGCATATCATCGCACCTGGCATGGATTGACGCCATACGGCATATAAAGTACCGCGACTGGGAAAATATGGAGATAGCATTCCCGGTAATTGATGATTCCGGAATGAAGGTCGCAAAAAAATACGGCATGATTCATCCGAATGCATCTGATACCCATGCGGTTCGGGCCGTGTTTATAATAGACCCGGCCGGTATAATCCGTGCAATTCTTTACTATCCGGCATCAACCGGCCGTAATTTTGATGAAATAAAAAGAATGGTAATCGCCCTGCAGACTGCTGATGCCTTTCAGGTTTCAACGCCGGCCGACTGGGTTCCGGGCGAAGAAATTCTGATATCCGCACCGGCCACCGCGGGCGACATGCGCCGCACCATGCAGGCCATGTCAAACCCCGACAGAAATCGTGACGTAAAGGCATGGTTCCTGACGTTTAAAAAGCTGCCGGCGGATGAAATCGAGGCAAAGCTGCGTGCGAAGCCCGCGCCGAAGAAAAAATCAAAAAATATTTCATAAAGAAACGGGGCCACGGCCCCGTTTTTATTTAAAACACCAACGGCAAATCACGCAAATCCATTGGGGCGGCATCACGCTCTGGGTCCCATTGGAACTGCTCCATTATTACCGTTTTTTCTTTGGTAAACTTTACGCCTTCGGCACGCAGAGCTTTATATTGTTGCTCAAAAAAGGCGGCGCCACACAAACTGCCGTCTTTAAAAACAACCCTGTGCCAGGGCAGATGCCACGACGCTTTGTTATTTGACGCATACCCCACAAAGCGCGCCATACGCGGTCGCCCAATCATGCGCGCAATTTGACCGAATGTCGCAACGCGCCCGGACGGAATTCGCGCAACAACATCATAAACCTGTTCATTAAATGTTTTCATTTTTATAATCTTTTTATTTACACCGCATGCGGCACGCCAATAGCAACACATCGCAATGCGAGCAATTTTTTACAACCAATACAGGGAACACTTACACTTTTTATATTTTGGCGGAGAAGAAGGGATTCGAACCCTTGATACGGTTGCCCGTATACACGATTTCGAGTCGCGCGCATTCGACCACTCTGCCACTTCTCCGCGTCGGATATTATACAGGCTTTCTTTCTTTTTGCAAGGCTTTTATCAAAGGCCTAAATCGCCCCATGTTAGACGTCAAAGTTGTATTTCTTTATCGACTTTACAATCGCATTCGCCAGCTTGTTTTGGTGCGCATCAGACTTAAGCAATTTTTCTTCTGCGGCGTTGGACAGGTGCCCCAACTCAACCAATGCACCCGGAACAGTCGAACGCAACACGGCAAACGGCGCATGGCGTACATTGGCGCCCGGCTGCTGCTCTATCCCGCTGCCGCGGAATGTTTTTGCGCATCCCATGGCATATTCCTCGCTCAGTTCTGCTACCGCGTGCTGCTGCAGCGCAGACAGCGCTATACGAATATCTTTTGAAAACTCAGAAAAGCCACTGACATCGATTTTATCCGCGGCGTTTTCTGCATCCGCCAGCTTTTGCGCCTCTTCGTCAGATGCCTTTTCAGACAAAGTATATATCGAAAATCCCTTCATTGCGCGACTGGGGTTGGCATTGGCATGCAATGAAATGAACAAGTCCCCCTTGCGCTTTTCTGCGATGGCTGCACGCTCCGCCAGTTTCAAATATGTATCATCACTGCGCGTCAGGTATGTTTTAAAGCCCGCCGCATCCAACTTTGCTTTTAATTTTTTTGCCACGGCCAAGACAACAACTTTTTCTTTTGTGCCCCCCTTGCCTATGCAGCCAGGGTCCTTGCCGCCGTGACCGGCATCAATTACAATAGTGTATTTTTTAGACGGTGCCGAGGCGGCAATCTGCTGGGCGGCGGCCTGGTTGGATTGCGATGCCGTGGTGCCGGCCGCAAAGTCCAGTACCAGACGGTAATCCGTATCACCGTTTGGCGACAATATCATGATTTGTGATTTGGGGATGTCATAAACAGGACGGCGCAATGAGGCGCGTATTTCCAGGGTATCGCCACTTTGTACCTGGGAAATACTGGAAATCAGTGTTCCTGATGCCATTGACGGTGTCAACGATGCGTTCGCAGCAGTATTCGCAAGGCGGATAATCAGCTGATTTTCAGGGTAGCTTATGGTATATGACGGGCGCGAAGATGTTTCAATAACAAGGCGCGTTTTATTCCCAGGCTGGACCCCGGTACGCAATGAACGCAGAGAGTTACGTGCAGCAAACGCCACACGCGGCATCATCATAACCGCCATGGTGCCCACGCCGGTTATTTTCAAAAGGTTTCTTCTGGATATTTTCATGCTACAAATTATACCAAATTAGCCCCCTGCATTCAAGCGATAAACAATCGTTGCTTGATTTTATCCCTGGTGTTGTATAGCATGAGATTGTTAATCTTAGGAGCATGTGATGCAGTCAAATTTTTTAATCTCTGTCGTGGTACCAATGTATAACGCTGAAAGATTTATAGCCAAATGCCTGGAGCATCTGATTCATCAAACCTATAAAAATCTTGAAATAATCATCGTTGATGACGGCAGCAAAGACGGCTCTGTCGCAATATGCAACAAATACGCCGCAAACGACAAGCGGATAAAAATAATATCCCAGAAAAATGCTGGGCCATCGGTTGCGCTAAATACCGGCATGGCGGCGGCACATGGTGAATATATACATTTTCATGACCATGATGACTTTGTAAATCTGGATTATTTTGAAATAATGGCCCATGCGGCCGAACTGACCGGGGCGGACATCCTGTGTGGCGAAGTAAATCAGCCGGAATATAACTTTCCGCGTTTTGCCGCACTGGAGATATGCACGGACCTGCGTGACAAGGTATTAAAAACAGCGGCGAATAAATTTAACCCAGCATGGCGCTATTTGTATAAAAAGTCATTTTTAGACAAGACGGGCCTGAAATATGAGCCGGACGTATTCGGCGCCCAGGATTTATATTTTACCAAGCCCGCTATTGTTTTGGCCGATAGTGTCGCACTTGTTCCGGGGGCGGTTTATAATGTTGTGAATACAGACACTGCACTGGGCAAGTCGCGAAAAAAGCTACGCACGGCGGCGGAACGCCCGGGGGCCCGGGCCGCGCATGCGCGATACTGCGAATTTATGGCACAGCATGGCGCCACGGAAATCATGTCCACCCCAGAGCAACCGTTAGAGGTTCAGGAATTACGCCTATTTAATAAATGCATTTCAAAGCGTGTGATTTTCCAAAACAAAATCAGATATTATTTTCTGGGGATAAACATCGCGACCAGACGTCTTATCCGTGAATAAAAAAACCGCCACATGGCGGTTCTTTTTTACTGATTCCGGCAACTGGCAAATGTCTGGGCCAATACCGATGTTTCCTGTGTCGTCAGCGGTTGAACAGGTACCGTATAACAGCGCGAGCCATCCTCTATAACAAAAACCTTGGTTCCACGCTTGTAGGCGGTCTGCATGCTGTCCATCTGGGCGGATGTCAGAAACGCGTTCTGGGTCAGTGCAGAATTACTAAGCGCGGCGTTTACAACCTGCTTTGCCGTGTTATAGTTATCCAGACGCGACAAGGTTTGAATCTGCATATAAAGACTTTGCGCCTGGTACGGATTGTCCGGCTGCGGGCCGCCCGCATTTGGGAATGCAACGCCGGTTATCAATGCCGCCGCCGTTTGCAACGCGGTCGGCTGGCCGGATGTGCCCGCGGAATAGTCGGAGGTGTTTATCTGCAAGTTTTCACCACACGCCAAATTCATTCTGTTTGCATATCCCGCCAGGACGGAATCAACCGCCGCCTGCCAGTCGGCGCCCTTGTTGTTCATATCCAGGCTGACGATTTTTTCCGCCCAGCCCCAAATATTTGCACCAACATTACCGGCATTGGCAAAGCGTGTTACCATTTCCGCACTGCCCCCCGGAACACCGGCGCCACAATAATCCGTTAACTGCGAGTTAAGCATGCTGGACGTTTCGTTGCCATAGGACATTGCAACAGAATGGCATGCCATTGCCGCCTCCAGTTCTTGGCGGCGCTGAATACACAAATCGGAATGAGATTTTGACAGTTGGTCCGCCATGTTTGCCATGGCCAGATATGACATAACCTCCTGCTGAACGTATGAGGGACACAGACGCGCCGCCGTATTCATTCCACCGGAACCACCCAATGTATTTACGCCATACTGTGGTAATAATATCGACGTATCCTTCTGCAGGCACAGCATTGCATAATTATACAGCTCGCTTTCGGAGCTATACTGGCATCGGCCCGACCGCTGACCCGGTACAACCGTGACGTCACCGCAATAATCGGACAGGCACTTATAAATTTTTTCGCGGCACGCCGTGTCAACATCCGGCTGATTTACCATGTAGTAGGTGTTTCGCTGATTAGTTTTATACGCATTGGCCAGCCCCTGCTTTCCACGGGCACCATTTGCCGACGGTGTATAAATCCCCCCCGTGGCATTTCGGGATGCATCTGATGCAGAAACAGTCCCGGCCGAGACCGCATTCGCCGCCCCGCCCCAGGAAACCAGCCCACACAAACACAATACCAGCGTAAAATTCTTCATTAAAATCCCTCTCGTTACATAAAATTTTAACATATTGCCGCCAAAAAGGCAAACATTCATTTTAGGTTGATTTGCATTTTATACCTGGTATGATTTTAAGCATGATTATACCAAATGAAATTTTAGCCCAAGCCTCTGACGACATTTGCGCCGTAAGGGGGTTTCTTTGACCCGTCTAAGTTAAAATCAGAAATAGAAAAGCTGAACCAGGCCGCATCGGCCCCGGATTTATGGAATAACCCGGAAGAAGCCCGCGGCACGTTGCAAAAGAAGGCGGCGCTTGAAAAAACACTGGAGGAGTTGACATCGCTGGAGTCTGAATACGAAACCCTGTCGGAACTGTATCAGCTTGACCCAGAAGATGCGGATGTTATTGCCGGAATCGAGAAGCTGGGAATAAACGCCCACCGCGCAAAGTTTATTACACTGTTCCGTGACCCGGCGGATAATAACGGCGCCTTTTTGTTTATCCAGGCTGGCGCAGGCGGAACCGAGGCCCAAGACTGGGCACAAATGCTGGCTAGAATGTACGCACGCTGGGCCGAGCGCCATGGATTTTCACTGGATATAATAGAAGAACACGAAGGTGATACGGCGGGCATAAAAAATATAACCTATCGAATAACAGGAATGCGGGCGTATGGCTGGCTGAAAAATGAAATCGGTGTTCATCGTCTGGTCAGAATATCCCCCTTTAACGCGAACGGCAAGCGCCAGACCAGCTTTGCATCAGTTGATGTCTGGCCCGATGTTGATGATACGATTGAAATCGAGATAAATGACAAAGACCTGCGCATAGATACCTATCGCGCATCGGGTGCCGGCGGCCAGCATGTTAATAAAACAGACAGTGCCGTCCGTATAACTCACATTCCTACGAACACAGTTGTTACATGCCAAAACGAGCGCAGCCAGATTCAAAACAAGGAAATGGCGATGAAAATGCTGCGCAGCAAATTATATGAATTGGAAATGCAAAAGCGCGCCGCCGAACAGGATGCCGCTAAGGCCGCCCAAAAGAAAATTGAATGGGGCAGCCAAATTCGCAACTATGTACTATATCCGTATCAGTTGGTAAAAGATGTCCGCACAGGGGTTGAAAACACTGACTCTGACGCGGTGCTGGACGGTGATCTGGATGAATTTATGCTTAGCCTGCTGCAACGTGGCTAATTTCATATTGACAAGGCTATACTAGGCGTGTATATTTATGCCGAATCAAAACCACCGTTTTGATTAGGCATAAATAGGAATAAAAAAAGCCCAGAAAACTGGGAAAATTAAAAAGACAAAAACACTGATAGGAAAACGGTCCTTTTTATTGGGCAACAGTAGCAGTCAGAGGGAGAGCAAATTGAACGCTGTTAATAAGATTTTATATTCTCTTTTTACATTTTTTGTTTGCGGGTTTGCTTATAAGTCTGCGAATGCAGACGTAGCCTGCGGCAGGATAGTCTATACAAACAGTGTTATTTCTAATGCTGGCGGGCAGGGAAATTCACCAATGTTCTGTTGTAATACTGCCATGGGCACTTCTGGAGACTGTAACGAAATCAGCTTTGACAGCAGATATTCTGCAGTATGTGTTGAATTCTCTGGGGTAAGATTTTTAGGATTATATAATTGTAGAGCTATATCTTATGGATGTGCCGAGATGGAGCATAAATATACCTCATCCGGATGTGTCGCATGCCCAAAGGGCGAACTGGCGCGCAATAAAGTTTTGGAAACAAGCAGTTCAATCCACGACTTTCAGATTGCAAAAACATGCGGTTATTGCGACAAAGGATATTATGCTACTTCGGCCTCAGCATCGTGCACCAAATGCCCATCTCAATATGGCAGCACCGGCACAACTATTTCCATCACTTCCAAAAGTTCTGCCCCACAATCAAAATGCTATATCACCAGCGGCAGCGGCTCTGACACGACTGGTTCCTTTACAATAGCCGGTCAATGCTTTTATTCTAACAGCTAACGAGAGGAATGCCAGTATGCCTAAGATATCAATTATTATGCCTAATTGTAATTATGCACAATATTTGACTGCGGCACTGGATTCTGTGTTGGCACAAACATTTCAAGATTGGGAATGTATTGTTATAGATGACGGCAGCCGTGATGACTCCGTTTCTATTATTCGCAGATATATGGCGAAAGATAAACGCATCCGCCTGATAGAGTTGTCGCATGCCGGGATTGGGGCCGCACGTAATGCGGGACTGGATGCGGCAACCGGTGAATATATTGCCTTTTTGGATTCCGATGATTGCTACACACAAACCGCGCTAGAGGTGTTATATACCCATGCTGTTATGTTAAAGGCGGACATAATTGGTGGCAGCGTACAAAATGTATTTAGTGATTTTGTATTTTGTCCTGCTAATGCCATGTTTACGCCATGCTCTTTTTCTGGCTATAGCGACCCTAATGTATATTTAATAGACAGGGGTGATGCAACTTGCAATTGGCTGCTGTTATGGCGACGTCTATGGCGCCGAGATTTCATCGGCAGCGCACGTTTTGACCCCCACATGACAACTGTCGGCGAAGATAGTACGTTTGTGATAGAAAACATCTGGCGCGCCAATCAAATTGTTGATGTGAATGCACCGGTTGCGTATCATCGACTGCATGACACATCTTCTTCTACGCGGGCACGCCCCACAGATTTTTTTGACTATTTTATAAGATTACTAAATGTCGCACAAAATGTAAGCCATCACTATTCGCCCGTATTCTGTCGTCTGCTATATACTTCTTTGGCAGAAAGCCTGATAAAAGAAGCCGTATTAACGCCAAACTTATACAAAACATACATGCCCCAGGCTCGCAAAACTATTATTCAGTGCGCTAAAATGATTCCGCTTAAGTATTTAAGTGGCCGACGGAAACTAATGTTCTGGTATTTATCAAAATTAAAAGATGCATAATATAAATGTGCTTTACTGCTTTGATAACAAGTTCTGGAAACTGGCTGCGGTTTCCATGCGCAGCCTGTTGCAATCAAAAAACAACGACACATTTATATCAATCTATTGTATGGTGCCGCGCGGTACTTGCCGTGCGGCACGGCGCAAAATAGAAGCCATGGCGGCAGGATTTCCCAATTGCCAAATTATATGGCGCAAAATAAGCCAACGCGAAAATCCATTTAAAAACCATAGCTTTTCCAGATGGAGCCCGGTTATATTCTATAGACTTTTCGCACACAAAGTATTTCCACACTTAAATCGTATATTATATCTTGATTCAGATACGATGATTTTTGGCGATTTAGCAAGCTTGTATGAAACTGATTTAAATAATTGCATAATGGGCGCGGTAATAGACTGTGCTCAGGTCGATGATTACAACAATTATATGGGTCAAACCATTCGTAAGTTTCAGGAAAAATATATACCGAACGGATTTTATATCAATTCCGGTGTTCTATTATTAGATTTAACCCGACGAGCCGAGCTGGACACCCTGCCCCTGACAGAAATTCCATGTGAATTTGCATGTCCGGACCAAGATTTAATAAATATGGTTTTTGCGGAACGTATAAAATACCTGTCGCTGCGGTATAATTTTACCGATGCCGCCAGCGTGTCCAAAGCATACGACCAATCAGATTTTCATAATGCCCGCCAAAACTATATAATTTATCATTTCTATAGCTGTAAGCCATTTGTATTGCCGCATAGCCAGCATAATCTGCACCTGCAGTTTATACGCACGGCTGCAAAATTTGGCTGGGACGACAGCACTTTCATCAAAGACGAACTGAAATATCAAAACAAAAAAACCAATATCCCCGGACTGCGCTTGTTTGGTACTCAGATGCGATTGTTTGGAATACGCATGAACTAAATTTAATATATACTTGACATTTTGCGTATTGACCATAAAATAATTTCGTCTAAAAGATTAAAAATTATGTTAAGCAATATATCAAATTTTGAAAGAAATGCTATCAGCCACGTTTTGCGTGGTGTATACCAGATTAAAACCCCGACGATTTCCGGCACACAGCGCAATGTATTTTTTGTTAAAACCAGTGAAGGCGATTTCGTTGCCAAATTCGGCTGCCGCGATATAGTTTTCAAGAATTGTTTTGTGGCCCACCTGGCGAGCCGGCACGGAATTTTCGTACCTGATATATCCATGGCCGAATATAAAGGTCAATGGATTGAAATATATCCGATGTTTCCCGAAAAAACACTGTTTGAGCATATTCGTGAAGGAATGTCCGAAAAAACAGTTCGACTGGCGTTTGAAAATATGCTGACCCAGTTTGTGCGCATGGGCAGTATTCAGGTACCCAAAAACCAGCAGGAAAATAAGAGTTTACACATTCATAACTCTACATATGAGCATACAAAAAATACTAACGGTACAGCCATGGCAATGACTTTGCGTCCAATTGTCTATATGCTGAACCGCGGTCGCGCCCGTAACATTGGCCTGTATCATTCTGATATGACAACTAAAAACGTTATTGTAAACGAAAAAGGCAGTATTGTTTCAATAATCGACTTAGACAGCATGGCTATATGCAACCGCGATTACGCATTCGGTGCAATGGCTGACAAATGGTGCGAACTGGGCTTTAATCTGCATGAACTGTATGACAAATACGAATACCTAGCGGACCAGCCGATAAACCGCATGCGCATTAACAGCATGCTGCGCACGATACATCTGGGTAAGTATTTGATGTTCAAAGCAAACAAGCACAGACAGAAATAGTATTGCTTTTTGAATTGTGTCTGATATAATTCCAGGCATGCACCCATAGCACAATTGGATAATGCGCCGCCCTCCGAAGGCGGAGACTACAGGTTCGACTCCTGTTGGGTGCGCCAGAAATAAAACCGGCCTTTTGGGCCGGTTTTTAGTTTATATACGGCAGCTTTATGCGCGGCCTTTGAATTGCATATCATGCAATGCACGATACGCACCACCTTCGATGTTTAATAAATCCGAATGCGTGCCGGCCTCTACAATCTCGCCATGATTTATAACAACAATCTTGGTTGCGTTACGTATCGTGGACAAGCGGTGCGCAATTACAAATACCGTTTTGTCTTCCATAAGGTTTTCTATCGCCTTTTGAACGACTGCTTCGGCCTTGTTGTCCAGGGCGGATGTTGCCTCGTCCAGCACAAGGATAGGCGCATTTTTTAGAAATGCACGCGCAATGGCAACGCGCTGCTTTTGCCCCCCTGAGAGCAGGATGCCGCGCTCGCCTATTTGGGTATCGACACCGTTTGGCAATGTGCTAATAAAATCGTCCAGATAGGCCATTTTTATCGCACGCTGTAAATCTTCGTCGGTGGCGGCATCATTGCCCAACATGATGTTTTCACGTATTGTACCGGCAAACAAGAAGTTATCCTGAAATACAACCGCGATATTACGCCGCAATGATTTCAAAGTAAAATCTCGAATATCCACGCCGTCAATCTTGATAGAACCGCATGTCGGGTCGTAAAAACGCGGCAGCAGGCTGACCAGTGTGGATTTTCCGCCACCCGAATTCCCAACCAATGCGATTGTATCACCGCGCGCAACCTTTAGGTTGATATCTTTTAGCACGGGCGCACCCGGCACGTATTCAAAGCAAAGATTATCGAACTCAATTTTCTTTAGCTTGCCATCAAACTCCTTGGCGCCGGGCGTGTCTTGAATCTGTGGCTCTGCATTTAATATATTGAACACACGGTCAATCGCCATAAATGACATAACCATAGAGTTAAAATTACCACCCAGACTTTTTAACGGGGTATAGAGCATAATCAGCGCCGTCAGGAATGATACAAAGCTGCCGCTGGTTATTTGCCCACTAAGGATTAAATATGAACCGTACCATATTGCCAGCCCTATTCCGATAGACATTATCATATGCATCATCGGCGACAGCCAACTGGTCCGCTGTATCATTTTTATACGCAGCCAGAAAATATTGTCCAGAACCTTGGAAAATTTATCCGTCTGGCACTCTTCCAGGTTATAGGATATAATTGTCTTGTTACCGGCATAAGACTCGTTATATGCAGTTAATATTGCAGCATCTGCAGATATTGATTTTTTAATAACAGAGTTAATTCTTTTTTTAATACGCGTAGCCGGTAAAAATGCAAACACCAATACCGCAACACATATCAGCGCCAACTGCCAAGAGTTATAGAACATCACCGCAATCAGCGACAGCGATGAAAACAAGCGCTGAACAAATGTCTTTAGGTTTTTCAGCAAGCCTGCACACGCCATATCCGCGTTATTATTAAACATAAATATGACATCACCCGAGTTCTTTGTATTGAAAAAGTTGGTTTCAAACCGCAACATTTTTTTATACAAATCAAACTTTAACCGATTGGTAATCTTAGCCCCGGTCCATGTGTTTAAGTATGTGGAAATGTAACCCAATCCCCCTTGCAGGGTTGTAAATGCAATTATCAGCAGCGGAATATACCATGATGCCTGAATGGACTTTTCCACCATAACCAAGTCCATATACGGCTTTAGCGATAATGCAATAACCGCATCAAGCGAACCGATAGGAATGGTAATCAATATCGCCAGCAGCGCCCGAAACCAATACGGACGAACATACGGCCACATGCGCCGATAATTATATACGAACGGATTTTGAATAGCTTTGTTTAAACACTCTTTTATTGTCATGCCAATCCCTTGTGAACACGCCTACCATAGCTCAGCAAACCATGATTAGCAAGTATTAAATACTTGTTTTAAAGTACACAAATAGGTAAAATATCCCACGTATTAAACAAGGCCATAAAATGAAATCGACATTCCTGTATATAGCAACGGCTTTGCTGCTGTCGGCATGTAACAGCATTTCGCTAAAGCCCGGCACAATGGAGAAAGGCAGCGTAGTATATACTGACCGCGGCGGGTACACAATGCGCCGCAGCATAAAAGATGAACTGGAGCGACGCGGATATACCGTACTGGTTGGAACGGTAAAAAATACAAAATCCAGCGCCGACGTCAGCCAGGAGTATAGCGTAGTACCCAAAAACGCCAGATATTATGTAAAGGTTGCGGAACGCTCTGAAAAATTCCGGCCGATATGGTGCGTATTTAACGGCGTGTGGTGGTGGAATTATAACGTATCTGTCACAGATCAGAATACGGGCATAGAGCTAATGACATGGCGGGCACGCGGATGCGCGGACAGTTCAATGCGTCTGTTAAGACGAACAATGGATAAACTTGAAACCGATTCGACAAAATAAAAAACGATAAAAATATACAGACCTTAAAAACAGCGTGTTTTTTCCGCGCTGTTTTTGTTTTATGAAATTATTCCCGCAGAAACAAGAACTTAGGCCGATAAAACCTATGCCTAATTAAAATGAGCGTTTTAATTAGTTCCGTCCTTTGAACTTAGAATACCTGAAAAATATAGCCAGTGTCAACGGCAAAATATGCCTAAAAAAAACGCTGGTTTTAATTAGGCAATCTATATTGGGGGAAACTATGAATAAAT
>WSMU01000029.1:0-823 GCA_013316395.1 Alphaproteobacteria bacterium
GAATAAAGCCATGTCACAGATAAAAAAAGTTTTAATCGCAAACCGCGGGGAAATTGCCCTGCGAATAATTCGTGCATGCCGCGATATGGGCATTCGCACGGTTGCCGTGTATTCCACGGTTGATAAAAACGCCATGCATGTGCAGTTGGCCGATGAATCCGTTTGCATCGGGCCGGGGCCTTCGCGTGATTCATATCTGAATGAATCTGCGATTTTAACAGCGGCTCTGTTAACCAATGCGGATGCAATTCACCCGGGCTATGGCTTTTTGTCCGAACGCGCTGATTTCGCGCGCAAGGTGGCAAACCATGGCCTGATATGGATTGGCCCGGACGCCGACATGATTGAACGCATGGGCGACAAAGTAAACGCAAAGCGTACCGCGATTGAATGCGGCCTACCGGTTGTGCCGGGCAGTGACGGTGCCGTCGAAACACTGGAGGCAGCGCTGGAGGCGGCGGAAAAAATAGGCTATCCGGTAATGCTAAAGGCATCGGCGGGTGGTGGTGGACGCGGAATGCGCCCCGTACACAGCGCAGCCGAAATGGCGGAAGCGTTTCAGATTACCAAGCAGGAGGCAAAGTCGGGCTTTGGCGATGACACACTGTATATGGAAAAGCTGCTGCTGCATCCGCGCCATATTGAATTTCAGGTGCTGGGCGACAAGCATGGCAATGTTGTGATTTTCGGTGAACGCGACTGCTCGCTGCAGCGAAAAAACCAAAAGGTAATGGAAGAATGTCCGGCGGCCGCACTGACACAAAAGCAGCGCGATGACATGATAGAAGTATGTAAAACAGCCGCGAAAAAAATGGGCTATACC
>WSMU01000029.1:833-12229 GCA_013316395.1 Alphaproteobacteria bacterium
TGTTCGAAGACGGCAAGTGCTATTTTCTGGAAATGAACACACGCCTGCAGGTGGAGCATCCGGTAACAGAAATGGTATATGGTGTCGACCTGGTCCGTGAACAGATTCGCGTGGCGGCGGGCGAAAAGCTGGGATATACCCAGTCTAATGTTGTTCCGCACGGACATGCTATTGAATTCCGCATCAATGCCGAGGACCCGGAAAACTTTACACCAAACCCGGGTAAAATATCCCTGTATGCGCCGTCGGGGGGGTTGGGCGTGCGCGTGGACAGCGCGGTTTACACCGGATATACAATTCCGCCAACGTATGATTCAATGATAGCAAAGCTAATTGTTCATGCCCAATCACGGCCGGCATGCATTATGCGCGCCCAGCGTGCGTTGGATGAATTCGTTATCGAAGGCGTCAAGACAACAATCCCGTTGCAGCAAAAACTGCTTAATAACAAGGATGTAAAAACATTGGCGTTTGATAACCACTGGCTGGAAGGCTGGCTGAAAAACAACGCTGAAAAGAAATAAAAAAAGGCCGGTAAACACCGGCTTTTTTTCTTAGCCCGCGGCGAAGGTAATTTAATATTGCAATCCTATTTTTCTTTGCTATAATCGGGCGTGCGGGTGGTTAGCTCAGTTGGTTAGAGCGTTACGTTGACATCGTAAAGGTCGTTGGTTCGAGTCCAATACCACCCACCAGATAAAAAAACGTGACGCCCAGCGGCGTCTGTTTTTATATAAAACCGGGGGTAGAAAATGGCAGACAATAAAAAAGTTTTAATTACGTCCGCATTGCCGTATGTAAATGGCGAACTGCATTTGGGGCACTTGGTTGGATGCTGGCTGCCCAGTGATGTGTATGCGCGATTCTGCCGGGCGCGCGGGAATGATGTTTTGTATATCTGTGGCGCGGATGAACACGGTACTGCGGCTGTTGTCGGCGCCGCAAAAGAGGGCGTGCCCGTCATTGAATACAACAACAAATATTATGAAAAGCATCTGCGCGCGGTGCGTGATTTTAATCTGTCATTTGACCTATATGGTCGCACGCATACCGATTTACAAGAAAAACTAATTCACGATTTATTTACACGTCTGGATGCGCGGGGCTTAATCGAAGAGCGCGAAACAATTCAACCGTTTTCAGTTGATGACAACATGTTCCTGGCCGACCGCCAGTTGGTTGGAACATGCCCAAAGTGCGGTTATGAAAAGGCCCGCGGCGACCAGTGTGATAAATGCAGCGCAACTTATGAGGCAACAGAATTGCTCAATCCGAGTTCTACCATTTCAGGGTCGGACAAAATTGAAATGCGCCCGACAAAAAACCTGTTCTTTTTGGCATCCCGCGTCCAAGACGCATGGCACGAATGGTTAAAGACCGCCGCGCCAAAATGGTCAAAGACCGCCGGCGCAATTGCAATGGGCTGGGCCAATGATGAACTGTTCGATACATCTATTACACGCGATTTACCGTGGGGTATTTCGGTAAACAAGCCCGGCTTTGAAGACAAGGTTTTCTATGTATGGTTTGACGCGCCATGGGGATATGTATCTATTTCCCAGGCGGCAACCCCCGACTGGGCATCATGGTGGAAAAACCCAAATACGCACTATGCACAGTTTATGGGCAAGGATAACGTAAAATTCCACGCTGTATTTTTCCCGGAACAGCAGTTGGCCGTTGATGATGGCTGGAAAACAGTCGATATGCTTAAATCCATGAACTTTTTAAATTTCGAAGGTGGTAAATTCTCGAAATCAGAACAGCGCGGCATATTCCTGGATGCGGCGATTGATGTCGCACCAAGCGATGCGTGGCGATATGCCTTGATGGCGTCAGCCCCCGAAACAGACGACACAGATTTTACAATCGAACGCTTTGCCGATATCGTAAACAAGGATTTGAACGGCATGCTGGGGAACTTTGTATCGCGTGCAACAAAACTGACCGAGAAGAACTTTGGTCTAACCATACCGGCCGCCGGCGCATGGGATGCACAACTGGCCGCGTCGGTCGATGAAAAAATCGACGAATTAACCAAGGCGCTGGCGGCATGCGAGTTTCGCGCGGCAATTGTCGCACTGCGCGGGTTGTATGCCATCGGAAACGAATACATGACGATAAAGGCGCCATGGGCACTGGTTAAAAACGGCGACGTGGCCGCGGCCGGTGCGGTGTTGAACAACTGTTTCCAGTTAATAGACCTGTATTCGCGCGTATCGGCACCCTTTATACCAACGGCGGCGGAAAAAATCCGCGATGTATTTGCGACGGCGCATGACCTGACCTGGCCCGGCGCGTTTGAGCATCGCATTGCCGATGGCGAAGGCTTCACCGTTCCAGAAAACCTGTTCGAGCGTATTGATAATGCACGCGTGGCGGAATTAACCCAGCGCTTTGCCCCAAAAAAAGACGACACGCCACGCCCGGTTGTTGCAAAAATTGTGGCGGCCGCAGCCCACCCGACGCGTGACGGCCTGCAGATTTTAACCGTTGACGACGGGGTAAACAACGCGCTGCAAATTGTATGCGCGGCGCCCAATGCGCGCGCGGGGCTGGTATCTGTTCTGGCGCCGGTTGGTTGCAAGCTGCCGGGTCAAAAGAAACCTATTTCACAGCGCACGGTCGCCGGCACAGAAAGCTTTGGCATGATGTGCAGCGATGCTGAACTGGGGCGGGGCGAGACGGCGGAAAAAATTATAGAATTGCCCGCAGATACGCAAATCGGCGCGGAGTATAAATAAACATGCGCCTGGTTCTATTATCTTGCTGTGCGCCATGCAGTGCGGGTGCGATAAAACAGTTGGCAGACGGGCAAATCCCAGATGTCGATGATTTTATCGTGCTGTTTTTCAATCCAAATATATACCCATTTGAAGAATACCAAAAACGCATGGCGGAACAAATCCGTTATTGCGACATGTTGGGGGTGGGGCATGCGACGCTGGAATACGACCACGATGCATGGCGGGCCGCCGTCCGCGGGCTGGAGACGGCGCCCGAACGCGGCGCGCGTTGCAGCGCATGCTTTGAATTTCGTTTCGCACGCGCCGCGGCGTGGGCACGCGAAAACGGATATGATGCGGTGGCATCGGTGCTGGGGGTGTCGCGGCACAAGGACCAGACCCAGGTTGATAACGCGGGTACGGCCACATGCAAGAACGGTGTTTGTTATGTCCCCATAAAATGGGACGAGGGGCTGCGTCAGCAAATAGGGCGTGCATCTGATTTTTACCGCCAGAATTATTGCGGTTGCGAATTCTCCATTCGCAAAGTATAATTTATCCGTGATTTAATTTATCTTAGAGGAGAAAATATGTCATCTATATTTGTATTCCCCGGCCAGGGATCGCAAAGCGTCGGCATGGGGCGCGAATTATATGAAACAAACGCCGCTGCACGCGCGGTGTTTGACGAAGTTGATGCGGCACTGGGGGAAAAGCTGTCGGAGTTGATATTTAACGGCCCGATGGAGGATTTAACCCTGACACGCAATGTACAGCCCGCGATTATGGCGACATCTATTGCAATGCTGCGCGCGGCGAATGCGGCACTGCCGGAATATGTTGCGGGGCACTCGCTGGGGGAATATACGGCGCTGTGCGCGGCAGATGCGATTAGTGTCGGCGATGCGGCGCGCCTGCTGCGGGCACGCGGCGACGCAATGCAGGCGGCCGCCCCCGCGGGCACGGGTCTGACGGCGGTTGTTATCGGTCTGGATATTGATGTGCTGCGCCAGATATGCGCAGGAACAGATGCAGACGTGGCAAACGACAACTGTCCGGGCCAGGTGGTGATATCAGGCGAAAAGGGTGCGGTTGAATCCGTAATGACCGCCGCACGCGAGGCCGGCGCAAGACGCGCAATGCCACTGGCGCTGTCGGTGCCGGTACATTGCCGCATGCAGGAAAGCGCCGCCAATGCAATGCGCGATGCACTGGCGAATGTAGAGATAAAGACGCCAAAGGCAATACTGATTGCAAACAAAACGGCCGCGCCGATGACGGACCCGGACGAAATAAAAGAAGCGCTGGTATATCAGATGACGCATGGTGTGCGCTGGCGTGAAAGTGTGCTAAAAATGCACGAGTTGGGAATTACGGACATGATAGAAGTAGGACCGGGAAATGTTTTAACAGGTCTGGCGGGACGTATTTGTCCGGATATTAACGCAAAGAAAATGGAGATATAGTTATGTTTGATTTAAATGGACGCGTTGCATTGATTACGGGTGCCACCGGCGGAATCGGCGGTGCAATCGCACGCAAAATGAAAGAAGCCGGCGCAACAGTCGTTGTATCGGGACGTAATACGGCCAAACTGGATGCCGAATTCGGCGATGAATACATTAAAATTCC
The DNA here is from genome assembly GCA_013316395.1 of Alphaproteobacteria bacterium. GTDB lineage: Bacteria > Pseudomonadota > Alphaproteobacteria > Rs-D84 > Rs-D84 > Enterousia. The sequence goes on from WSMU01000029.1 coordinate 5,192, forward strand.
GGCCGATTTATCAGCCGACGGCGGGGCGGTCGAACTGGTTATGAATACGATAGAGGCGGCGGGTAAAATTGACATTGTCGTAAATAATGCCGGTATTACGAAAGACACGCTGCTGATGCGTATGACAGACGAGCAGTTTGATGACGTTATAAATACAAATCTGCGCTCTACCTTTAAAATATGTCGGGCATGTGTTATGCCGATGATGAAAAACCGCTATGGCCGCATTATCAACATGGCGTCTATTATTGGTGTTATCGGCGGACCGGGCCAGGCAAACTATGCCGCATCAAAGGGCGGTATGATTGCCATGACCAAATCAATCGCCGCCGAGGTTGCATCACGTGGGATTACCGCAAACTGTGTGGCGCCTGGATTTATCAAAACACCGATGACAGACGTATTGTCAGATGAACTGAAAAAGGCATATCTGGCGCAAATTCCGGCCGGACGCTTTGGCGAACCCGATGACATCGCCGCGGCGTGCGTATTCCTGGCAAGCGAAGAGGCCTCCTATATCAACGGCCAGACAATAAATGTTAACGGCGGTATGGGGCGCTTTTAATGAATAATTTCGATGTAATCGTTATTGGTGGGGGACATGCCGGCACCGAAGCAGCAGCGGTGGCAGCGCGACGCGGTGCAAAGACGCTGCTGCTTACAATGCGCGAAAGTGATATTGGCGCAATGTCATGTAACCCCAGCATAGGGGGGCCTGGCAAATCCCAAATGGTTGCGGAAATAGACGCATTGGGCGGCGTAATGGGACGCGCGGCCGACGCCGCGGGAATTCATTTCCGTATGCTGAATGCGTCGCATGGTGCGGCGACACGTGCACTGCGCGCCCAGATTGACCGTGATTTGTATCATAACGCGGTTATGGATATATTAAACCACACACCAAATTTAACGATTATATTCGAAACGGTAACAGACTTCGATGTTTACGAAAAAATCGTAAACAATAAATACAGGGCTAAATCAATTATTATAACGGCGGGAACTTTTCTGCGCGGCCTGGTAACCAGGGGTGCGGAAAAAATTCCGTCGGGGCGCCTGATGGATAATGGCCAATACCAGGCACCCGACATGCATATATCCGATACGCTGCGGGCGGCGGGTTTTGAGTTAATGCGTCTTAAGACGGGAACGCCGGCGCGCCTATATCGCGACAGCATAGACTTTTCCGTATGCGAGCCCCAGCCGGCAGACAAACCACACGAGTGGTTTTCCGCGCCATGCGCCGCCAACGATTTTGATGCGCAATGCTTTATAACACATACGAATGAAACAACACACCAGATAATACGTGAAAACATCGCGCATGCACCCATGTATAACGGTGACATAGAAGGCACCGGCCCGCGATACTGCCCCAGTCTGGAAGACAAGGTAATGCGATTTACCACACATTCATCGCATCATGTGTTTTTGGAACCCGAAGGTCTGGACAGTGATTTGATTTATCCCAATGGGATTTCAACCAGCTTTGGCTGCGACATTCAGGACAAATGGATTAGAACAATCCCGGGGTTGGAAAACGTACGCATTGCAAGATACGGATATGCAATAGAATATGATGCAATTGATGCGCGCAAACTGCGCGCGACACTTGAATCCAAAGATATTCTGGGCCTGTTCTTTGCGGGCCAGGTAAACGGAACATCAGGCTATGAAGAGGCCGCCGCCCAGGGCATCGTCGCCGGCGCAAACGCCGCCGCGCACGCGTTGGATATTGCGCCGCTGGAACTGGATAGAACCAATTCTATGATTGGTGTCTTAATTGACGACATAACAACCCTGGGTGTGGATGAACCGTATCGCATGTTTTCATCACGGGCGGAATATAGACTGCACCTGCGGGCGGATAATGCGGTGCGGCGCCTGGGCGATATGGGGGAAAGGCTTGGCCTTATATCCTCTACCCAGCTGGCGCAAAAGCGTGCGCTGCGCGATGCGGGCGCCGATGAAAATGACCGCTTTTATGCCGGATATATTGCACGCGCCCAGCGCGAGATAGAAGGCGTTCGTCGTGATATGGGACTAAAAATCCCCGGTGATTTCGACTACCGGGGGCTGCCCGGACTGACAAACGAGTTAATTGAAAAACTAAGCGCGACACGCCCTGAAAATATTGCCGCATTGTCACGCATTCCCGGAATGACACCGGCCGGGATAGTAGTTGTATTGCGACGATTACGCGGCTAGTCCTTTTTTATTATCTGGATACGATTATCGTACCATTGGGCTATAAAGATTTCTTCGGGGTCGTTAATGCCCATTGCCTTTAGACGACGACGCAGCCATTTTTCATCCTTGTTTATTTTCTGTAATGCGGCCGCGTCAATGACACCATTATCGATAAGAATAACAGAATATTCGGGCGAGCCCTTTTTTACAATTGTAAGGTCGCCGTTTGTTTCAATCTGAGCCATTTCAATATCTTTGAGCGAGCGAATTTTTTGCCGCCGCATTACAGCCGCCATATCGCGCACATTCAGCTTTAGCCGGCGCATCAGTTCCAGGTTAAACTTGCCGTCTTGGATAATAATTTTGGGCGAACCGATAAATATACGCCGCCCCATGTCAGTACGAAACGAAAACCAGTTCACAGCATACAGCAAAATGCCGAATATCAGCACCACAAAGAAAAAGTCTGTTAAACTGATATCCCGGTCCAGAATAAAGTTGGACAATATGGCACTGAGCAGAAAGTTCAACACGATATCCAGCGGGGTCATCTGTTTGAGTTGGGCGTTCATATTAAATATCTTTAGAAAGACAAACGCCGTTGTAATTGCAATCGCCAGTTTTATAGTAATCATACCATAATTGAACACCATGTCATACATAATCACCCCCTGTTACAGGGTAAATAATAAACAAAACCCAACGCCGCATGCCAGATGATACAAATCCCAGAGCGGTCGTAATCGCCCCCTTTTGTTTTGGTATTTGATATTATTTTATTGTGGAAATACGGGAAAATATATATTAACATGCCATGCGTTGCCGGTGTAGCTCAGCTGGTAGAGCATCTCATTCGTAATGAATTGCTCGCAACAAAATAATGTTTTGATTTTAGCGACTTTTTGAAGGTAGGCACCCAGCCTTGGTCCAGAATAGGTCCAAAAAATGCAAGCGTATGGGGCAAAATGCAATTATTCATAACATGCACCAAAAACCCGACCGCACGCGTTTTTAGAAATAAAATGGCCCTATTTTGGCCCTGAAACAGGGGAAACAAATAAAAAATCCACGAAACGCAAGGCGTTCACGCCGAACAAGCTCTTGTTTGCGGAACCGTGGTGCCCTGTTTCAAAGCTGGCTTGTATCACTTAAACAACAAAATAGGGTGTACAACATGGCCTCAATAGAAACAAGAAAAAGTCGCGGCGAAACAGTATATAGGGCGCGGGTGCGCGTGACTGGTGCGCCGGTAATAACAAAAACATTCCCCAGTAAAACATTAGCCAAAGACTGGGCGCGTAAAATGGAACTGGAAATAAAAGAAGACGTTTTTATGCCAACCATGCAGGCACAGCGGCGCACGCTGGCCGAGCTTATTGACCGCTATATAGCGGACAAACTGAACCATTATGACACGCCACAGGAAACAAATAAAAAACAGCTGAACGTATGGCGCGACCTTATCGGCAGTTATAACCTTGCCGCTATAACACCGGAACGAATTTTATGGGCAATGAATGAAATAGAAAAAATAAAAACGCCCGGCGGGCGCACGAAAAGCGCCGCCACATTAAACCGTTATCTGGGTGTATTAAGCCCCGCATTAACGTTTGGCGTAAAAGAACTGGGGTGGATTAAGTCAAACCCGGCCTTTAACGTTTCGCGTCGTCCCGAACCAAATGGGCGTGTGCGCTGGCTTTCGGATGAAGAACGCGAACGCCTGCTGGCAGAGGTAAAGAAAGCGAAAAGCCCCTATTTATACCCTGTTGTTATTCTGGGAATTTCAACCGGCGCACGGCGCGGGGAAATCATGGGCTTAAAGTGGCAAGACATAGACTTAAAAGCAGGCTGGGCTAACTTAAACAAAACAAAGAACAAGGACCGCCGGGGAATTCCATTAACCGGCCTTGCGCTGGAAATAATGCGCGAATTGCATAAAAAACGCCGGTGTGAAACGTGGGTATTTCCAAACGAAGACCACAGTGGTCCGTTTGATATTCGTAGCGGCTGGGAACATGCCAAACAGCGGGCAAAGCTGGAAAATTTCCGGTTTCACGACCTGCGCCATACATGCGCCAGTTATCTTATTATGAACGGCGCAAGCTTGGGGGAAATTGCCGACGTGCTGGGCCACAAAGACCCGCGCATGTCGCGCCGGTATGCGCACATATCGGACCAACATAAGGCCAGCGTGGTCGCAAACATGAACAAAAAAATATTTGGGTGAAACAAAATGAACATAAAACGAATAAATGCGCTGTTTTTCAAAAGCCTAACATTTCGCGGTTATAATACCGCCGTGTACGAACTTTTTAACGGCGCACTGGAAACCGCATACAAAACGCTTTTTAATAAAACTGATTTCCACAAAATAAGCGCCGCAGAAATCGCACATATAAACCAACTGCTAAAAACCAGCGCAGAAATAATAAACAGCAAAATCCCGGACGATGAACCGAACATAAACGACATAACCTTATTCCTTTACCTTTCCAAGGCAATCCAAACATTTTACAAGGAACAAAGCGCTGGCAAGAATTTTTTAGAAAACCAACGCACAGCAGAGGACAAAACCGCCTCGCACCTAGGGCGCATGTTCTATAATGGCAAGGTCTATATTGCGCGAAAACTGTATTTGGGCGACCTTTTTTGGGACAGGAACGACTGGATACCAAAGCGAACAAAAACATACCTGCGCGGGGCATTTTTTGAAACATACGGCGCATACCCCGAACAATTATATGCGGCTTTAATTTTTTACCTTGTTAAAACTTTCTATTCCAACCTGCACGGCCCCACCAAAGTTCAAATTCAGCAGATACTTCGCCTTATTACCAAAGAAACAACCATCCGCCAATCTCAGAAAGCAAGCGGCGCATTAAGCCACAGCAAAACAGATTATGAAAAACTTTATGAAGATGTTCGTAACGAATTTCAGCACGGTGAACTTTTTATATACTGCAAAAGCTGGCAATCTGCTTATTATATGTTGCGTTCAGATTACCGCTTAGGTGATAAGGTCGCTCGTGAATACATGAAACGCCTTAAAAACGAATTCCCCGATTCGCCAACGTTTAAAAACAAATCAAAAAAAGACGAGATTTCTGCGCTTTTACGCAAATATTTTGACATCGGCTAAAAGGAACCTTTTCCCCTTTAAACAAATTATATTACCAGCGGCTACCTTCAAAAGTATGCCGCTATTTTCAACAGCTGAGCTAGCTGGTAATAAAAAATCAGGAGAAAAGAAAAATGTTAAATAAGTATAAAACAGTAAAACAGATTGCGGAATCGCAAACGGTTTTCACCGAAAGCGCATTGCGTAATCTGATTTTCTATGCCCGTTTTAACGGCATGGAAGAACACAACGTAATACACCGGGTTGGTGGAAAAATCCTCATTAATGAAGAAAATTTTGCGAAGTGGATTGAAGTGAATCCGAAAACAATAGGAGTCAAAAATGTTAAATGAAAAAGCCGCGACAAGCGCCACGACTTTAACCAATGATTTCAATGTTAATAATAACCATAAAAACAACCACTGTCCAGCGGAAATGTTTCCACCGCTGGAACCATGGCCCGAACCTGTGAATGGTGCGGAGCTGGCGGATGAAATAAAGGCCTTATTTGACCGTTATTTATACCTGCCAAATGGTGCAAGTGCGTCCGTGACCCTGTGGGTTATGCACACATATGCGTTGGGCTGTTTTGAAATAACGCCCCGCCTGGCTATATTGTCGCCCATGCCTGGGTGTGGTAAAAGCACACTGATGGACCTTATCTGTATGCTATCATATCGGCCCTTAATGCTTTCCAGCATAACAGCCGCGGCAATGTTTCGCATAATTGCGGAATATAAGCCGACCCTGCTTATTGACGAGGCGGACACGTTTCTGCGCGGCAATGAAGAGCTGCGCGGAATAATAAACGCGGGCTATGAACAGGGCGGGAAAGTTTCGCGTGTGGAGGTCGTGAACAAGAAACAGGTTGTTTCGCTTTTCCCATGTTATGGTGCTTGCGCTATTGCCGGAATAGGTGGCATGCACAAAACCATACAGGAGCGGTCCGTAAATGTTGTCATAGAACGTAAAACACACGCAGACAAAATAGAACGCATGCGAAAGCGCGAAATTCGCGAAATAACGCCAGATATTCAACGTAAATGTTTGCGCTGGGCGTCTGACCACGCGGAACAATTAAGCGCGGCACGGCCGAATATGCCGCTTTATATGGGCGACCGGGCGACGGACATATGGGAACCTTTATTTGCAATAGCCGAAACGATATCACCGGAGTGGCTGGAACAAATAAACAAAGCCGCCAAGGCACTAAACAAAACCCAACCGAATGAGGATGACAGTTCAATGCGCCTTCAACTGCTGGCCGATATTAAAAGCATATTTGACGAACAACCCAACCAACAGACATTTGTTTCTACATGGCTGGTAAATAAATTAAACGAACTTGAAGAGTCCCCATGGTCCGACTTTGGATATGGGCGTGGGCTTAGTGTTCATTCATTGGCACGACAGCTGAGGTTCTTTAATATTTTATCTGTGCAGTTGCGAAACAAATTTGACCGCAATCGGTGTTATGAACGCAAAGACTTTCTAGATGCGTTCAGCCGGTATTTGCCCGAAGACACACCAGCGCAAACAGAACCGGAAAAGCCCGTCCGGCACACTTGCTCAATTGATTCGCCCAAGGGGGCTGTTGTTGAAGAACTGCGCCGAGCCGGCATAGACAAAGACACCATTGACTGGGTTGAAAGTTTGGAGGAGGTAGAAAATACTTAACGCCCAACAAGGGGGGCTAATCCCCCCCCTTTATATACCCCACCCATTCACCC
>WSMU01000002.1 GCA_013316395.1 Alphaproteobacteria bacterium
TATTCTTCGACTTTTAATTCCTCGCGGATTTTAGCGACAGATTGCGCCCTGGGTATTGCATTTAATAAATATAGCGAGGAAAAAATCATGACCGCCGGCATTAAAACTGAGAACATGGACACAAGCGTAAAACCTGGTAACGGTTTCTATGAATACGCAACAAACGGCTGGCGAAAGGCTAATCCGATACCCGACGATTATGCGAGATATGGCTCGTTTGAAATTCTGTATGAACAGAACCTGGAACGTGTTCATAAAATAGCCCAAACAGATACAGGTAAAATCGGCACACTTTATAAAATCATAATGGATGACGAAAGACGTAATGCCGAAAAAACGGCCCCGGTTCAGTCATATCTGGATGCGGTAGATGAAATAAAGTCTGCGAGCAACCTGCCGGAATATCTGGGAAAATCGCATCGGTTTGTCGGCGGATTTTGGGGCGATATGGTTGCACTGGACGACAAAGACAGCGAGCATTTTATCTATAACATAGTCCAAGGGGGCACCGGCCTGTCGCGTGACTACTACTTTGATACGGATGAAAAATCATGCGAGATACGTAAGAAGTACAAAAAATTTATCGCCGACCAATCCGCCAATTTCGGCATTAAAATAGATGCAGAAAAACTATACGCACTGGAAGAACGCCTGGCGCGGGCATTCCATACCAAGGAAGTATTACGCGACCCGAACGCAAACTATCACAAAATGTCGATAGATGAAATAAAGGAAAAATTTCCGGGATTTGATTGGGATAAATATCTGGCGGCGCGTGGTGCGGCGGCGGCAACGCACATAAACATAGCCCAACCCAGCGCAATCGCCGAAGCGATAAAAATCATGAACGATACGGATATCGACCTGATTCGCGATTATTTAAAATTCCGTATTATTGAAGCGGCGGACACCCTGCTGGATGACAAGACATACGCGATATCATTTGATTTTTACAATCGCACCATTGCCGGACAAAAGGAGCAAAAGCCAAAATGGAAACGCGCCCTGGGCATACTGGACAGCACACTGGGCGAAGAAATCGGACATATCTATATCAAAGAATACTTCCCGCCAGAGGCTAAAAAACGCATGCAGGAACTGGTAAAGAATCTGCAACGCGCATACGCCCAGCGAATAGAAGCCAGCGAATGGCTGTCGCCTGCAACGCGCGAACTGGCGCTACAAAAACTAGATACGTTTAAGGCTAAAATCGGATACCCCGACAAGTGGCGCGACTATAGCGCGCTGGAAATATCCGATAACATATCATTGTGGGACAACATGGTTCGCATCGATAAATTCGAAGATGCTTTTTGGATGTCTAAAATCGGCAAGGAAAACGACCCAACACTGTGGTACATGAATGCGCACGAAATAAACGCATACTATGACCCGGCAACAAATGAAATATGTTTCCCGGCCGGAATACTGCAATATCCGTTCTTTGATATGGATGCCGATGATGCATTTAATTACGGTGCAATCGGCGCAATCATAGGCCATGAAATGACACACGGCTTTGATGATTCCGGGCGACACTTTGACAAGAACGGAAACTTAAACGACTGGTGGACCGCAGAAGACGCCAAGGCATTTGAAACGCGTGCCGATGTTCTGCGCCAATTCTTTAATAACATAGAAATCGCCCCGGATATAAAAGCAAACGGCGAATATACATTGGGTGAAAATCTGGCCGACTATGGCGGCGTTACAATAGCGTTCGACGCATATAAAAAATTCGGCACACCATCAAATGAATCAGGCGGCCTGACACCGGAAATGCGCTTCTTTATCGCCTATGCGGGCACATGGGCGCAGAACATCCGCCCCGAAGAGGCATTACGCCTGACTAAAACGGATGAGCATTCCCTGGGGCAAAACCGCGTAAATGGAATATTGCCACATATTGACGCATGGTATAAGGCCTTTGATATACAGCCAACAGACAAGCTATACATCAAACCTGAAAACCGAATAAAACTATGGTAAAAAAATCCCGGTAAAACCCGGGATTTTTTTAAGCCTGAGAAATTTTTATATTCGGGCGCGCCGTCCGTAAATTGCGCAGCGACCGCTCCTGGGCCGCACGAAATGCGGACGGTTCCCATATTTGAAAACTGTTCCCACGACCGACAAAGACCGCACTGTCCCCAATACCCGCATGACGCAGCATATCGGCCGGTATTACAATACGCCCCGCCACATCAAACGCCAACGGCCGTGCATCCGCAAACAGCATCGCAGACAGATCATCGAGTTCAGAATCATAAACACCCATTTTATCCACCGCACCGGCCAACTGTTCCAGCCGCGCCATGGTTACCCCTTCTATGCAATTATTGGTAAATGAACGATATAAAACAACACCCGCGAATTTATCACCGGAAATCGAAGCACGGAAGGATGCCGGAACAGAAATTCGCCCCTTTGTATCCAAACGATTTTCATAAGATGAGAGAAACAATGACATTTTATGTTCTTATGTTTTTCGGGTAATCCCGACATCTCCGTCCTTCGTGCCCAATGTAGCATGCCGCACATCGCTTGTCAATGCCATATTATAATTAAATCATGGGAAGCAATGACATCTTATGACAATAATGCCTTTTTATAAATAAAATTTAAGTTGATATATTTTCCGCTTGACCTGCGATTCGTTTTTGTTCTATGATTCGTGTATAGACAAGAGAAAAAGATAAAAAAAGCCCAGAAAACCGTATAAAAGCGGATTTCTGCCAAAAAACGAAGCAAAGAGAACAAATTTGATTCAGAAAATGTAAATACTGGTGTAAATACACTTATTATTTATATTTTCGGCCAAAATCCAGTAAAGGGGGGATAATCATGGCAAAAAACATAAAAGAAATAATGATTGCCTTAAACAAGGTTCTGACAACAACGGTATGGGTCAACGACCAGCGCCAGATTATATCGCTGTCGGATGAATTGAAAATTGGTTTTAATAACTCCCCCCGTTCTATTGAAGACCTGCCGCGGTCATCACTGGTCGGTGCATACGTATCATTGCAGATTCGCACAGATAATTTCGATGTTGCCGCCGAAGGACTGGACACAAAAACATTGGCGCTGCGCGTAAAAGAAATGGTCTTTGCGGAGGCTAAAAAGATTATCGATGTCGAAGGTTCATCCGAACGAGGCGTCGCCATGGCCGCATAAACATTATTGCGGTTCTGGGCTAACAGTTTCCGAGTAATCGGAAGGAGAGGAGCGGCCGGCGGCAAGTAATTGCCGCCGGACTGTTTTTATTTATAAATACTCGTGATAAAATCCGGTCCCATGCCGGTTAAATGAATAAACACATACAGTTGGTATGCAGATAATTTTATAGCGCCTGATTCATAGGCAAAATATACCCCGGGGCACAGTCCCATATGTCGCGCGATATACTGGGGGCATTTATGTTTACGAGCATAGCGCATCGCTTTTTTCAAGGTAATTGCGAATTCCTTTTCTGTTTTCATTTTATCCTCCGTATTTTTGAAAAACAAAAATCCGCCGTGATGAAGGGCGGTTGGAGGTTAAGAACTACAATAGTATAGTGCTGTTTATTTAGATATATCACAGCCCTCCAACCGGTTGTGGAGTTTTAAAACTATTGGAGGTTCTTACACCTCACACCGGGTATCACCCGATGCATTGGGAATTATACCAGACATGCTACAGATTGCAAATAAAAATCCCGGTGGCCCGGGATTATATTTATTCTTCGACTTTTAATTCCTCGCGGATTTTAGCGACAGATTGCGCACGTGATGCAATAATATCGTTTAAGTTCGCATTGGTCAGGCCGTATGCATGACGAATGGAATTAGCAAACGCCAACGCGTCACTGTTACCATGCGTTTTTACGGCAAATCCCTTCAGCCCCAAGAACATCGCCCCGGCATACGAACGCGGGTCAATCTTGTGCTTTAGACGCTTGAAAACATGAACTAAAAAGAACGCGCCAACCATTGCCAACCACGACTTTTTTAAGTTATCCATCAGAACGCGCTTTATTAGACGGGCCGTACCCTCAACCGTTTTTAAAACAACATTGCCGGTAAAACCGTCGGTAACAACAACCTGAACAACGCCGGCGCTGATATCGGTACCTTCTACAAATCCAACATATTCATAAGGCAACACGTCTTTGTGCGCACTTAACACCTGATTCAAATGCCGCAGGGTTTCGTTGCCCTTGGTGTCTTCTTCACCAATATTTAATACCCCCAGTTTCGGGCGCGGCATGTTACCAATCTGTTCGGCGTAAACGCTACCTAAAATCGCAAAATCAAACAGGTTTATCGCATCACACTGGATATTGGCGCCCAAATCCAGCATTACAACACGTGAATCACCACCGCCCGACGGCAGCATTGTTGTAATCGCAGGACGCGAAATTCCGTCAATCGTTTTCAATGCCAACTTTGCCAGCGACATCAAAACACCCGTGTTACCGGCACTGATTACGGCGGCACTATTCCCTTCGCGTACGTCTTTTATCGCCATGTACATGGACGTATCCTGTGCGTGGCGGATAACATCGCGGACCTTGTCTGTCGCACGAATGGCGTTCGGCGCATGAATTACCTCACAATTGCGGGCAACACGCGGATATTTTGCCACTAACTTGCGCAGCTTTTTTTCATCCCCAAAAACACGGAAGAATACATCCGCATCAGAGTTTTGATATAAAAACTGATTCATGCCGCCAAAAACAGCCGACGGCCCTTTGTCGCCGCCCATGGCATCAATCGCAATAATTTTCTTTTCAGATGTCATGTCTATAAAAAAAGCAGAAAGGGTGCATGCGCGCCCAAATCTGCCTATATATCCTTAGTTGATATTATTTTGCACCGCATGCTGCACAAACGTGATGCGGGCGCTTTTTTTCGCCACATGTTTTGCAAACACTTGCCGGCATTACGGACAAGGCATCATGAGAGCGACGCTGGGCGCTGCGTGCTTTGCTGGTTTTACTTCTTGGCACTGCCATTTTGAATCCTTTTATTTAAACTAGTGTCTATTTTATTTATTTCCCCCGCATTTGCAAGGAAAATTTACGCCGCCGGGGCGCCACAGTTATGCAACGCCCCAAAACGGTTTTATATGTTCAGCAACTGCTGCTGAGCGTTACCTTCGCGGGCCAGGCGTTCTGCCTTTTCCTCTTCCTTGGCGATTTCACGAACGCGGCGGACATATGCACCCGTTCCAATCGGAATCAGACGACCAACAATCAGGTTTTCGTTAATACCGACCAGTTTGTCAGTCGAACCGCTTATCGCCGCATCAACCAATACTTTGGTTGTCTGCTGGAACGAAGCGTTCGATATGAACGAACGTGATGTCAACGATGCACGGGTCAAACCAACCAGCACCTGGGATGCGGTCGCCGGCTTGCCGCCATCGCGTACAACGCGGGCGTTTTCTTCTTCGAAATCAACACGGTCAACAACATTACCCATCAGGAAACCTGTGTCACCCGGATTTGTAATTTCAACGCGACGTGTCATCTCACGTATCAAGATTTCAATATGCTTGTCGTTGATAACCACGCCCTGAAGACGATAAACCTGCTGAATCTGCTCAACCATAAAGGTTGCCAGGGCTTTCTGGCCCAGGATGCGCAGAATATCCTGCGGAACCGGGTCACCGTCAACCAGCTTGTCCGCCTTGCGAACAGTGTCACCACTGCGAACCAGCAGATTTGTACCCTTTGGAACAGCATATTCAACCGGCGCGGTGCCATCATCCGGTTCGATGCGAATAATGATTTTAGATTTCGCATCTTCCAAATCAACAGTACCGTCAATTTCCGCCAGCAGGGCCGGGTTTGCAGGACGACGAACTTCCAGCAGTTCATTAACTCGCGGCAGACCACCGGTAATATCGCTGGTACGCTTTGTCTGAACCGGGATGCGTGCCAGAATGTCACCCGCCGCAACCTTGTCGCCATTTGCAACATTTAGTACCGAGTAAATCGGCAGCAGGTATTCTGCAATCTTTTTCCCGCCCAGTGACAGTACATTGCCTTTTTCATCAACCAATGTAACCGCCGGCTTCAGCGCTTTTTTAGTATTCGTCTTCCAGTTGATAACCTTGCGGGAAACAATTCCTGTCATGGCGTCAACTTCTTCCTGGTAGGAAACATTTTCAACCAGGTCGTTAAAGTTCACAATACCGTCTTTTTCGGCGATAATAGTGTTTGAATACGGGTCCCATTCTGCAACCTTGGCGCCTTTTTCGACCGCATCACCGTCGTTTACAATCAACATAGATGCATACGGCAGGCCGGCCGAGAACAGTTTGGCCCCCTTGTCATCTACGACCGACAGTTCGCCATTACGTGACAGAACTACAACGCGACCGGCCGAGTTTTTAATCGTGTTAACACCCGACAGCTTGATTTTACCGGCAACTGGAACTTCGATAAAGTGACTTTCCGCACCACCGGCCGCAATACCACCAATATGGAAGGTACGCAGGGTCAGCTGGGTACCGGGTTCACCAATCGACTGGCCCGCGATAACACCGACCGCTTCGCCGACGTGAACCAGCGCATTACGCGACAAGTCCATACCATAGCACTTTGCACACAGACCGTCGCTGCAACATGTCAGCACACTGCGGACATCAACGCTGGGCAGACCAGATTCATTGATTTTCTTAGCCAATGTTTTTGATATCAGTTCGCCCTTTGGTACGATTACTTCCTTGGTAATCGGATGAACAATATCATTCGCCGCAGTACGTCCAAGAACAATATCACCCAGCGCAACAGACAGGCTGGAGCCCTGATAAATCGGCTTTGCGGTGATGTATTCAGATGTACCGCAATCATGTTCTGTAATAACTGTATTCTGAACCAAGCCTACCAAGCGACGTGTCAGGTAACCCGCGTCAGCGGTTTTCAACGCCGTATCCGACATACCCTTACGCGCACCGTGGGTGGAGGTAAAGTATTCCGACATGGTCAGACCTTCTTTAAAGTTCGAGATAATCGGAACTTCGATAATGGACCCGTCGGGCTTCTGCATCATACCACGCATACCGGCCAGCTGCTGAATCTGTGTCTTGGAACCACGGGCACCGGATAGTGCCATCATCAAAATAGAATTCCATTTATCACCAGATGTTTTACCCAGCGCAGCGTACGCCAAGTCACCCAGCTTGTCGGTAGTCTTCTGCCACAAGTCAATCAGCTTGTTGTGACGCTCGCCACCAGACAGCAAACCGTTCTGATACTGCTGTTCTATTTCCTCGGCCGCACGTTCAGCGTTCGCAATCATTTCCTGCTTTTCAGCCGGAATTACGATATCGTCGAAACCAATCGAAATACCGCTTCGCGCCGCCTGCTCGAAACCAGTGTTCTTTAGCGCGTCGGCCAATAGAATTGTATCCTTGTCGCCACAGCGTTCGTATGTTGTTGCCAACAGAGCCTTGATTTCTTTTACCGGCATAACCTTGTTAACCAAATCGAACGGCATGCATTCTTTCTTTGGCAACAGTTCGCCCAAAATCATACGACCCGCGGTTGTTTTATAAATCTTGCCGTTAATACGGGCAACAATCGGCGTGTGCAGACCAATGGTCTTGTTTTCCAGCGCCAACTGCACTTCGTCCATATTTGCAAAGCGCGGCGACTTTTCAGTGTGCTCACCGTTAATCAGCGAGATGTAGTACACACCCAAAACCATGTCCTGGGACGGCACAATCATGGGTTCACCACTGGCCGGGGACAAAACGTTGTTCGAAGACAACATTAGAGTACGCGCCTCCAGCTGAGCCTCCAGCGAAATAGGAACGTGAACAGACATCTGGTCACCGTCAAAGTCAGCGTTAAAGCCCTTGCAGACCAGCGGGTGCAGACGTATCGCCTTACCTTCTATCAAAACCGGTTCAAATGCCAACATTGACAAACGGTGCAATGACGGCGCACGGTTTAACAATACAGGATGCTGGTAAATAACTTTTTCCAGAATTTCCCAAACAATGTCTTCGCCGTTTTCAACCATCTTGCGTGCGGTTTTCAGTGTATTTGCATAATCACCCGCCAACAGACGTGCATAAACAAATGGTTTGAACAATTCCAGCGCCATTGTTTTCGGCAGACCCACCTGATGCAGTTTCAGATTTGGTCCCGACACAATAACACTACGTCCGGAATAATCCACACGCTTACCCAGCATGTTCATACGGAAACGACCAGACTTACCACGCAGGGAATCAGACAAAGACTTTAACGGACGACGGTTCTGAGATACCATCGGGCGTGCCTTGTGGCCGTTATCGAACAGGGAATCAACCGCTTCCTGCAGCATACGCTTTTCATTGCGAACAATGATTTCCGGCGCATGCATTTCCATAAATCTTTTCAGACGATTATTACGGATAATAACGCGACGATACAGGTCATTCAAATCAGACGCGGCAACGTGACCCGCATCCAGTGTAACCAACGGACGCATATCCGGCGGAATAACAGGGATAATGTCCGGCAACATCCATGCCGGGTCTGTCTTGGATTCCAAGAAAGCCTCAACCAGCTTCAACTGCTTTATCAGCGCTTTGCGCTTGGCCTCGGACTTTGTTTCCTGCAGTTCCGCACGCAGGCGTGTGCGTTCGTCACCCATATCTAGATTAGAGATAATGCTGCGCACACCTTCGGCACCAATGCCAACATGGAATGCGTCCGGTCCAAATTCTTCGACCGCCGCCTGATATTCATCTTCGCTGATTACATCATATTGTTTCAGGTTGGTAAGACCCGGTTCAATAACAATATACGCATCATAGGAAATAACCTGTTCCAGCTTTTTCTGCGGCAGGTTGTTTAACAATGTGGCAATCTTGCCCTCGCGCAGGAACCATGTATGGGCAACCGGCATCGCCAGCTTGATATGGCCCATGCGTTCACGACGAACCGAAGAGGTACCAACCTCAACATTGCATCGTTCGCAAACAACACCACGGAATTTTATACGCTTATACTTTCCACATGCACACTCATAATCTTTTACCGGTCCAAAAATCTGCTGACAGAACAGTCCTTCTGCCTCCGGCTTTAAAGAATGATAGTTGATTGTTTCCGGCTTCTTTACCTCGCCATGAGACCAGGACAGAATTTCTTCCGGCGATGCGATGGTAATGCGCAGTGCGTCAAACTGTTCTTTTGTTTCAATTTGTCCGAATATCTTCTGCAACATATTTGTCATATATTTTGCTCCTTTCAAGTCGCTTTCACAGTACTGTCGCGCGAACCGCGTCGGGTCGACTTTTCACCCATACGCGGTTCGCCGCCGTTTTTTAGTCCACTTTCTTTGGTGTCATCGCCAAGCCCAGACCCTTTAGTTCGCGAACTAGCACGTTAAAGGCTTCTGGTGTGCCGGTTTGGATATCATTGCTGCCCGAGATGATGGATTCATACATCTTGTTACGTCCAACAATATCATCCGATTTTACCGTCAACATTTCACGCAACAGATGCGCGGCACCATGCGCTTCCAGTGCCCAAACCTCCATTTCACCCAGTCGCTGGCCACCCATGTGGGCTTTACCAGACAACGGCTGCTGTGTAACCAGAGAGTAGCTGCCGATAGAACGCGCATGAATCTTTTCATCAACAAAGTGATGCAGCTTCAGCATGTACATAACACCAACAGTTACAGGACGCGCAAATTTTTCACCGGTCATACCGTCATACAAATCGAACTGACCTGCCTCCGGCAGCTTTGCCAGCTTTAGCATGCGGCGAATATCCTCGGGCGTTGCACCGTCAAATGTAGGCGTCGCCATCGGAACACCGTCACGCAGCAAGGCAGCCTCGGCACGGACATCGGTATCGGTCATTTTTTCCAGCTTTTCGGCTGTTTCCTTGCCGTAAATCTTGCCCATTACATTGCGCAAGTCATCTGTTACGGCACGTTTTGCCTTTACTTCTTCCAGAACTTCGCCTATCTGGGCGCCCAAAGTGCGCGCCGCCATACCAAGGTGGGTTTCCAGAATCTGACCGATGTTCATACGCGACGGCACACCCAACGGGTTCAGAACCAAGTCAACAGGTGTTCCATCGGCCAAGTGCGGCATGTCTTCGACAGGTACAACCTTTGATACAATACCCTTGTTACCGTGACGACCCGCCATTTTGTCACCAGGCTGCAGCTTCATCTTGTGGGCGATATAAACCTTTACTTCTTTTAGAACACCCGCCGCCAGCGAATTGCTTTCCGTTGCCTTGGCAACTTCGGAATCTGCACGTTCATTCAGCAGCTTCAGCTTTACGATATGCTGTTCACGCAGTTCATCGATTTTCGCCTGAGCTTCCTTGTTCTTCACAACCAGCTTTTTAACATCTGCTGCCTTGATACCTTCAAAGACCTCGCCCGTCAGCTTTTTGCCAATAAACGGTTTCAGGCTGCCTGTGCCGGCTTCTATCGTCTGGCCTTCGGCAATCTGGAATACCTGGTCTGCAAAGCCCTTTTCGATAATGGCGATTTCCTCGTCACGGTCTTTGTTGATTTTTTCAATCTTTTGCAGCTCAATCATCTGGGTGCGTTCATCCTTCTTAACACCATGACGTGTCAGAACGTTAACGCCGATAACCGTACCTTCTTCGTTGGGCCCCACTTTCAGTGAAGTGTCTTTTACATTCAGCGCCTTTTCACCAAAGATATTGCGCAGCAATGCTTCTTCCGGGGTCAGCAATGTTTCGGATTTCGGCGATACACGACCAACCAAAATGTCACCCTGCTTTACACGCGCACCAACATAGATAATACCGGATTCGTCCAAGTTTTTCAGCGCTTCCTCACCAACGTTGGGGATATCGCGTGTCAGGCTTTCCGGCCCCAACTGCGTATCACGAACCTTGAATTCCTTTTCAACAATCTTAATAGATGTGAACACGTCATCGCGCGAAATACGTTCAGAAATAACGATAGAGTCTTCGTAGTTATATCCACGCCATGGCATAAACGCAACCAATACATTGCGGCCCAGCGCCAGTTCACCATAGTTCATCGATGAACCGTCGGCAATAATATCACCGGCCGATACGCGGTCGCCAACTTTTACCAGCGGCTTCTGATGAATAACTGTTTCACTGTTTGAACGTTCAAACTTTTCCAGATTGTAAATATCAACACCGGTTACGACATTGCGGCTGTTCATACATTTAACCACAATACGGTTTGCATCAACAGATTCCACAATACCACTGTGCTTTGCAACCTTACCCGTGCGGGAATCGCGCGCCACTTCGCGTTCAATACCGGTACCTACCAACGGTGCCTGAACACGCATTAGCGGAACAGCCTGACGCTGCATGTTTGAACCCATCAACGCACGGTTCGCGTCGTCGTTTTCAACGAACGGGATAAGACCGGTCGCAATGGACACAACCTGGCGCGGTTCTACGTCGATTAAGTCAACTTCGTTTTTCGGAACCATGGTAAATTCACCATCTACGCGGGCGGTTACCATATCTTCGGACAAAACACCGGCCGCCGTAGTGGGGGTATTACCCTGAGCAATTTTATGACCAACTTCTTCGTCCGCGGTCAGATATACCATTTTGTCTGTAATCTTGCTGTTTTCTACAACATAGTATGGCGTTTCAATAAAACCATACGGATTTACGCGCGCATACGCAGACAAGTGGTTAATCAGACCGATGTTCGCACCTTCGGGTGTATGAATCGGGCACAGACGACCATAATGAGTCGGATGAACGTCGCGGACATCGATGCCGGCACGTTCACGGTTCAAACCACCAGGCCCCAGCGCAGAAATCAGACGCTTGTGCTCCAATTCGGACAGCGGGTTATACGCATCCATAAACTGAGACAACTGTGATGTCCCCAAGAATTCCGCAACCAGTGACATCAACGGTTTTACATTGATAACATCCTGCGGCTGCATGTTGGCAATATTCGGGCTGGATAGCTGTTCACGGACCAGGCGTTCAATACGAACCATACCTGTGCGGAAGTTCTGTTCCAGCAATTCACCAACCGTGCGAACACGACGGTTCGACAGGTTGTCTATATCGTCAACCGTATCCTTGCGGTCAATAATATTTGTCAGCGTTTTCAAAACCGCCAGGAAATCGCCCTTTGTCAGCAGACGTTCGTCTTCGGGCTTTTTACCAGATTCGATTTTTAAGCGCTTGTTCATTTTGAAACGGCCCACTGCGGACAAATCATAGTATGCCGGGTCAAATCCCTGGCGTGTAAACAGATTTATCGCCGCTTCCAATGTCGGACGTTCACCCGGACGGATGATGTTATAAACTTCTATCAGTGCTTCTTCACGATTTGTGGTTTTGTCCGCCATCAATGTGTTGCGCATGTGCGCAGAAACTGTGGTGTTGTCAATAGCTATGATAGAGATTTGCTTTATATCCATCTTAGCCAAATCCGCCAAGACTTCTTCTGTGATTTCAGTACCCGCCGGGAATACAATATCGCCACCGTTTGTAACAGGTTCGAACAGGTATTCGCCAACCAAAGATTCCGGCATCAAACCAAATGTTTTGGATGCCGCAACAATCTTTGCCAGACGCTTTGCATTCAAGCGATCGCCCTTAGACGCCAGTACTTTGTTGTCTTTGGGATTTATTAAATCGTAGTTCAGACGATATTTGTCCAACCCTTCGAACACATCGGTCGCCCCCGTCCACAACGCACCGTCAAACGACAGCGGGATACGGTTGTAGAAGGCGCCCAATATTTCTGTATCTGTCATACCGCGGATACCAGCCTTGCGCGGGTCGGCGGTCCATTTCTTTTCGTCTTCTGCCGTGGGCAGGCAACGCAACAGAACCGTTGCCGGAACTTTGCGACGACGGTCGATACGGACGTAGATTACGCCCTTGGCCTCTTCAAAGTCAATCCAGGAACCGTGTTCAGGGATAATGCGCGCCGTATATGTTGTCGGATTGCCCGCGACCTTGGCTTCTTTTGTTGTTGCGAAAACCACACCCTGGGCGCGATGCATTTGAGAAACGATAACACGCTCCACACCAGAGGCGATAAAGCTGCCGCGTTCTGTCATAAGAGGGACTTCGCCCATAAATATTTCTTGTTCCTTGATGTCGCGCAAAGTCTTTTTGCCATCTTCTGCGACATCCCATAAAATCAAT
This sequence comes from Alphaproteobacteria bacterium, assembly GCA_013316395.1. GTDB lineage: Bacteria > Pseudomonadota > Alphaproteobacteria > Rs-D84 > Rs-D84 > Enterousia. The sequence goes on from WSMU01000002.1 coordinate 13,145, forward strand.
CTCAGCTTCAGCTTCAGCTTGCTGGAATATGTCATATTACGCAGCATGCATTCTTTGACGTTATAGACAGGTTTGTCCAGTGTATATTCTACGAATTCAAGGTCGGCAATACCCGCATAGTCCTTGATTGGGAACATTGAAGAAAACACATTCTGCAAACCGATATTTTTACGGTTCTGCGGCTCTACATCCGCCTGCAGGAAATCTTTGTAGGAATCGTATTGAATTTCAACCAAATCAGGAAGCGGAGTTTGCAAAAAACTTTTACCAAAAGATTTTCTAATTTTCTGGATAACTGCCATGGGTTTTAGTCCTTTTTTTTGTGCGTTTTGCAAACAAACTATTTATTATGCTTTTTACGCCGCTCGGCCCGCCTGGGAATTTCATCCCCAGGCGGGCGGCGGCGGACCGCGGATACCGCGGATTTTTTATAAAGAACCGAAAGGGTTCCGTGCGAGGAGAATTATTTCAATTCAACCTTTGCACCGGCACCTTCCAAGGTCGTCTTCAGCTTTTCAGCTTCGTCCTTGGCAACTGCTTCTTTAACAGTCTTCGGTGCACCTTCGACCAAGGCTTTTGCTTCGCCCAGGCCCAGACCTGTGATATCTTTCACAGCCTTGATAACGGCCAACTTGTTCGCGCCAACTTCGGCCAGAACAACGTCAAATTCCGTCTTTTCTTCCGCGGCGGCAGCGGCCGGACCGGCTGCTACTGCTACTGCGGCGGCGGCGGAAACACCCCACGCCTCTTCCAACGCCTTGGACAGTTCAACTGCTTCCAAAACGCTCAATTTTGACAATTCTTCAACTAATTTCTGAATGTCTGCCATTTTTTGCTCCTATTATCATAATCACAATGTCGCCATCGTGAGTTTTTTTACTGTTCTTTCTTTCCATACTCTGCGGAAACACGTGCCAAGCGTGAACCCGGTTCGACCAGGATGCGCGCGATTGTACCGCGAATTTCCAACAAGGACGGAAGCTTGGATAATTGCATAACGCCGTCTGCGTTCAGAACCTCTGCATCCATTTTACCGCCGACAATAGTCAGGTTCGGATGGCTTTCGGCAAATTTTGCCAAAACCTTGGTCACCGCCAAGCCGTCTGTTGCAATTGCAACCGCGGTCGGGCGCTGCATCAGTTCGGATACAGGTTCGAAATCAGTGTCTTTCAACGCCAATTTCATCAAACGGTTCTTTACGACCTTGAACATGGAAACCAGCGGACGCAATTCGTTGCGCAGCTCTTCCATTTCTTTTACAGTCACACCGTGATTTTCAACCACGAAGATACCGTTTGCATCTTTCAAGGACGACTGCAACGCTGAAATCAAATCTGATTTTTCTTCGCGTTTCATATATTCTATCCTTACTTCATACGTTTTGTTTAACTTTCCATCCGTGCTGCCACGGGATGGGGCTTGGTTCCTGCCCCAAAGAATTTTTTCTTTGTCTATGATGGGAATTAAGCGTTGCCGCACCATCAGTCTTGGACAGAAATCTGTTCTGCGCGCCCGGCAATACCGGGCACGCTTTTATTATTTTGCGTCTACCTTTAAGCCCGGACCCTGGGTTGTCGCAATCGAGATACCCAAGATATACTGACCCTTAGATGATGCCGGCTTTACTTTTTTCAGCTGCTCTATCAGCGCCATGGCGTTTTCAACCAACTTTTCTGTCGGGAAAGACATCTTACCGATACCGGCGTGGATAATACCCTTCTTTTCGGCACGATATTCAATCTGACCAGCCTTGGCAACCTTTACCGCATCGGCAACGTTGTTTGTAACCGTACCCAGCTTCGGATTCGGCATCAAGCCCTTAGGACCCAAAACGCGCGCAATCTTCGACATTTTCGGCATCATGTCCGGTGTTGCGATAACACGGTCAAAGTTAATTTCACCGCCCGCAACTTTTTCAATCAGATCTTCGCCGCCAACAACATCAGCACCCGCTTTTTTGGCTTCGTCCTGGCTGTTTACAGTAAATACTGCAACGCGAACCGTCTTACCAGTACCGTTGGGCAACGACAGCATACCGCGGATATTCTGGTCCGCCTTGGTAACATCGATACCCAGACGGATAGCGATTTCCAAGCTTTCGTCGAACTTTTTGGAGGTAAATGCGCGCAATGCGTCAATAGCATCGGCCAACGGATACATTTTATCCTGGTCCAGAGCGCTCCAAGTCTGTTGTCTTTTAGTAGCTTTCATATCTTATTCCTCCACCTTTACGCCCATCGAACGGCACTGACCCGCAACAATGTTCATTGCGGATTCAATGGTAGAGCAATTCAAGTCCGGCATTTTTGCTTCGGCGATTTCCTTGATTTGCGCCTGAGAAATTGTTCCGACGAAATCACGACCCGGTTTATGGGAGCCGATTTTCAGCTTTAACGCCTTTTTGATGTAATACGACACCGGCGGCAGTTTCATGATGAACTCAAAGCTGCGATCGGTATAGACGGTGATTATGCACGGAATCGGCATACCCGGTTCCTTGTCAGACGTCCTGTCGTTAAACTGTTTGCAGAATTCGGCGATGTTAACACCCGCCGCACCCAACGCCGGCCCAATCGGAGGCGCAGGATTTGCCTGTTTTGCAGGGACGACCAGCTTGACCAATCCCTTAACTTCTTTCTTTGCCATTTTTTCACTCCATTTCTTTGGTTAGTGTCGCGGTACGATGTGGCGCATCTACCGCCGGATTTTTAACGGGTTATTCCGCAAAAACCCAAAAACTTTATTTAACGCCCCAGATTCTTTTCATAGTACTTTTTTATCGCCCTGTCTTCCCAGCCTTTATTTTCGCGCCGATACTTATTCAACAGCATTTGAACACGCACCAACTTCGCAATTCTTTCTGTTGAAACCATGTCACGCGTTGGCGGAAGCCAGATAAAATTTCCCATTAAACCCGCTCCACCTGCTCAAACTCCAGCTCGACACTGGTTTCACGACCGAATACCAGAATTGTCACTGTCATTTTCTGCTTTACATTATCAACCTCGGACGCGATACCGTTAAAGCCCGCGAACGGTCCGTCGATTACATGAACCTCTTGGCCAACTTCGTATTCAACATCATCAGCAACGACCGCCCCCTCTTCTACCTGCTTTTGCAGGCGGCGCGCCTCTTCTTCTGTTACAGCAATCGGCTTATTCTTCGCCCCCAGGAACATAACAACCTGCGGCATCAGTTTTACCAGCGAAAACGTTTCGTTATTCATAACCATCTGAACAACGATATAGCCCGGAAAGAATTTTCTTTCGGATTTTACACGTTTGCCGCCCTTTATCTCTGTCACTTCGCGTGTCGGGACCAGAATTTCACCAAACAAAGCATTCAAACGACGCTTGTCAATCTGCTCACGCAGGCCGCGCGCGACCTTATCCTCGCACCCGGTATGAACATTTACGACAAACCACTGCATATTGCCTTCCATTATATTTCGCCCCCCGACGCTCTAGAAAATCCAGCCGACCAGCGCATTCAACGCAGTATCGACAACAAAAAAGAACAATGCCGCCAAGCCGGAAAACACCAGAATCATGATAGTAGCACGAACAACGCTGTCACGTGATGGCCATACAATTTTGAACCATTCACTGCGCACCGATTTAATATATTCCAGTATTTTTTTCATAAATAAACCTGTCCTAATCCGCCTGCTTTTTTGCATATACGCATCGCACAAACGCCCGTTTTCTGGGATTTTTATATGGCAGGGGCAGAAGGAATCGAACCCTCATCCGCGGTTTTGGAGACCGATATTCTACCGTTGAACTATGCCCCTGTTTTATGCCCGATGTGCCGCATATGCGCTACATAGTCTGCGCTACAATACCACACAAGCACAGAAAATCAAGCGGAAAGTATTATAAGATTTTATTACGCCCCCTGCAAGTAAAAAAGCACACAAAAACAACATATTGCCAACACAACGGCAAAAATTGTGTCAAAATTTCGCGCAAGCGGCGATTTTATCGCTTTTTTCACTTGCAGGGGGCGCATTTTTTTGTCTACAATCAAGTAAGTTAAAAGTAAGAAGGGAGAGATAAAAGTGCCGGACCGCGTGGAGCCACCCGTTTTAATATCAAGGCTGATGACGTTTGTGTTTGCAACGGCGCTGGTTGTTTTGGGCGCACTGGGGCTGACATTGTGGCAGTTGTTCCCTCTTAATCGCCCCCAGGTGTTTTTTCTAACCACCCAGGTTCGACCGGATATGGAGGTACGCCTCTACTCTATGCCGACAAAATCCAACAAGGGCAATATTGACCTGTACCTGTCTTCTTTTGTGAAGGAATATATCAAGGCCCGTAACGAGATTGTAAAAAATCCCACTGTTATGCAGCGCAAATGGGGCAATGGCGCCGATGGGGTAATAAACATGTGGTCATCGCCCGCTGTTTTCGAAGATTTTACGCAAACATTGATGCGCGATACATTGATGTATTCAAACGCCACAATTGACATGTCATGCAGTGTAGAGTTCCCAGCCGGCGGCGTAGTCCAACGCAGGGCTGACGGCTTGACATGGACGGTAACATTTAACTATATATGTGCAAATAATGATGGACAGTTGCCACGAAAAGAGTATACAATTATCGTTGAATTGGAAAAGGAAGACGAAACAACCATAAAATGGGGCGACCGGCTGAACAATCCGCTGGGGATACGTGTCAAAAGATACGAAATAGAAAGTGGCAACGGCGACCCGTTGAATTTCGAATAAAAAAGATAAGCTGAGAAGGGAAGGATTGCAATGAAATTCGCAAGCGCAATTAAGTTAAATATTTCCATATTCTGCCTGGGGGTATTTTGCATTACCGCAATGCCCGCCGTGGCGGCGCAAAGCGCATGGGACAATCCGAATGCCAATATGGCCGCCGGCAGTACAAAGCCCGGCTATGCACAGTTGGCCTGGACATCGGGCAGTGTTTTACCCATAAAGCTGCGCAATGGTATGGCGACAATGATAACCCTGCCTAATGGTGAGCAGATTGCCGATGTTATCGTTGGTAACAGCGCTATGTTTAATATTGATGCATCCCAGGGTGCCCGCACAATGTTTATCAGCCCCGAAAGCTCTCCCCAGGGTGGGGACACAAACATGATTGTCCAGGGTAAATCAGGCAACACATATTTGTTTTATCTGCGGGCAGAGCCTGCAAATTCCGGCGAGATTACATATTCCCAAGTCGATGTTGTTTTGGACGGCAACGGTGTACTGCCCACGGCGACGGGGGCGGCCACAACATCGGGCAGCATGAATTCCATATTTGCAAAAAAATCCAGCTCTGCCAGCACGGTTGGTGTTGACGGCGAAGATTATGGATGGATAAAATCAATGAAAATTGACCCGTCGGAATTCCGCTTTGATTTGGATATTTTCGTACCGAACCCCGATGACTATGTAATCGCACCCGAACGCGTATGGCGCGACCGCATATTCACATATATAGACTTTGGCGACAAGGTTATCGCAATGACCCAGCGTCCGGTTGTGTCGCTGCTGGTTGAGGGGGGCGAGTCGCCCGTTGGTTTCCGTACTGACGGCGAAGACGGCAGACTGCTGATTGTGGAGGCTGTTGGCGATATGATTCTGCGCAGTGGTCAACGCATCGTTTGTATTAAAAAGCGCGAAAAACCGTTCCTGATTGCAGACACTGCGTCGGTTATGGCCCTGGCGGAGGCGAATGTGGCACAATCAATGATGTCGGGCCAGTCGCTGAATAACATTTCATATCAAATGGATGTAAACGCCATGAATATGGCGGGAACAAACTATACAGGCACCCCTGTCTATGTCGGCCAGGGCGCAAACGCCGCAACAGGTGCGGGAACATACATGCCCATGGGATATGGACAAAATGCATACGGCCAGGCATCCCTGGCCGGTGGGGCGGTTGCGACCAGCGGCGGCGTTACAATGATGCCGACACAGCGCAATACCGCGGGCAGCTATCTGCCGCAGTCAAACATACCGCTGATATCCAGTAACCAAAGCGGCGTTGCGGTTGAACTGAAATCTGATACATCTGTAAAAGCCTTGGATGATTACTGGACCGGGTTGCTGGCTAAGTTTAGCGGCGAAGACGGCCAGGGCCTGCTGACACCGTATAAAGACATGGTCTTCTTTGCAGTGGATGAGCAAGGGGTCGGCGACCTGGGGGCGGGATCGTCCACGGCGCGGCTATACCGTCTGCGCATTGGGCCGATGGGCGATATTGATACGGCCCAAAAGCTATGCGACCAGTTGCTAAAGTTCAGCGGCGCCAGCTGCCATGTTGTTCGGATTCAGTAAAAAATAACGCGGATAGTTTATGAGCAAAATAAAACAGCAATTTTCGGATTTGCGCAAAACAACACCACGACATGTGCAGTGGTTGTTGCTGGCGGCGGCGTTTGTCGTTGTGCTGATACTGCTGACGCTGCTGATTGGCGGCTGGCGCAAGACAAGCGACGATATCAAAGAACCGGAAGACAACAAGCTGCAGTTGTTTATTGACCCGTCTGAAACACTGGACTGGTCGGCGACAAATGTTGGGACCGAGCAAACCGCAAAATTTATCGTTACCGCCAGCGCACCTGTAAAAATTTTGAAAGTACGCACCAATAGCGATATTGCCGGGCTGTCAACAACGGACCAATGCTCGACCGCGACACTTACAATCGATAAGACCAACGGATGTGTCATAACTGTTAAATATGCCCCGGATGCCGATATGGCTAAAACAGGCGCATCGCTGTTTGTTGACTGGCGCGGCGTGCGTGAAACAGACAGTCTTAAAAAAACAGATAAAATTACAATGGTGCTGGGCGCGGTTGGTGGCAAGGCATCTGTGGCCAAGAAAGAAGAAAGCGCAAAGAAAGCAAAAGCAGACAATGCTTCTAAACCTGTACCGGCGGCCGTCACAATGCCCGAGCCAGAACCGGAGCCAGAAGATACCCCCGCGCCGGTAAAGGAGCCCGAACCGGTACCGGTAAAAAAAGAAATTAAGCAAAACATAGAGGCTATTGCGCCGGATGATATTTTTGCCGCCCCGAAGAAAGCGGAGCCGGCACCCGTCAAGCAATCAAAAACCGAAGCCAATGTGCCGGCGACAGAAGAGTCTTGCTCAGACTTTGCGTTTCCGGGCTATAACACATCGGGACGCCAGATTGGCTGGATAAAGCCGGAGCGTGGTGCATATTATTTTCACCCGTTTTCTGACAAAAGCTGTGACAGTCCGACCGGTGTTTACAACCCTGATAACGGTATTATAACGGATATAAAAGATGCATCGAAAAAGATTGGAACAGATGCAGAACATATTGGATATGCGTCTATAACAAACGGTGCACTGCCGCAGTTGGCACCGATGCCGGGGTCTAAGTCTGCTGTATCTGCCGCGCCCGCGACAGCGACAGTCAATGGCGGAATGGCAATAAACGGCCAGACAGTGGCGGGAATAAATATAACAAAGCCCCAGTCGGATGTTCTTTATACATCCAGTGGTGAATATTTGCAAAACACACAGCCATATGACAGAAGCTTTGTACTGCGCCAGTATAAGCCGATTCCGGCAACAATAGTATCAGATGTTCGCGCAGACCCGGAAGCGTTGGCAAACAATACACTGCCGGTACGTGCGACAGTAGATCGCAATGTATATGCTGACAATGGCCGTACGGTCATAATCCCGGCGGGAACATTGCTGATGGGATATGTATCCGGCAAGTTACCGGGGCCCTATACATCCATTGGCCGCATGGATATCAGATGGTATCAGTTCATATTGCCCAGCGGTGTTGAATTTAATTTCCCCGGCGAAGGCGCAGACCCATTTTCAGCCGACGCCCAGGGCCGCAGTGGCGTGCCAGGACGCGGCAGCACAGATTATCTGGAACAGTTTGTTATGCCCATGCTGACGGCGATTGTACCGGCGGCGGTAAACATGATTGCACCGGTTGCGGACAAGTTTGTAAATCAAATAGACCTGGATAATAATACGGTTGTACAAAGTGGTACTGTGCGCTCATCAGAATTGGCAAAGAATGAGATTATCACCGCATGGAATCAGGTTGCGCAAAAACTGTTGGTAGATATGATGGACAACACAACACCGCCGTTTTCCATTGCGGCCGGCACGCGTATTACTGTTTACTCGCCCTTGGATTTACAGATTACATGCGGCAATCCGGATGACCCGAACAATGTTGGTAAAAAGTGTGCCGTTGCACCGTATAGCACGAACCCACGCGGCAGAAGAGCCAACAGCACAGAGAGAGCAGACGACGGCTCTTGGGTGGGTCAGGTGCGCAGCTTTAACATGCAGCAGTATTGCACAAAGGATAAAAACGGAAACTGGACCGCAAATGAATCCTGTGCGACAACTGACTGTGGTGGTTATGACTATCGGACAATATTGTTCTATTGCCAGTCAATTAACTATCAGGCGATAAACAATGCAAAGCAAGATGCCCTGTTTAAAAATCAGCAGCAACAGTTCAATCAGAATTACGAAGTAAACTCTGGTGCGGGGGGGCTGACCGGGATAGCAGGTAATCAGGCATACAACGAAGATGTTTTGGGTCTGAAATATGATGAAGATACGGGGGCGATTGTAAACCCGTTCCAAACACTGCCCAAGGAAGAGGCACCGGCAACCATTACATGTGAAGACGGTACCAACCCGGATGCAAACGGATGCTGTACCGGTGAAATTTACACAGATATGGGCGACCAGGGTTTCAACTGCTGTCCGGAAACAGGTGGCGATTGTTTCCCGCCGATACTCTAAGTCATATCCCCGCCATGCGGGGATTTTATTTTAAATAAGAAAACCTAAAAATGAACACAACAAAACAATAATGAAAACTTTAACAAACGCAATTATTTCGCGTGCCATTTGGCGCGCATTTTTTTATGCCAGGCCACCGCCAAAGTAAAATCACCGAATCGGTGTTTTTTGGCGATTCGCTTGCGACTTTATAAAAACGCGTAACGAATCAGAAAACCGATTCGCAGTTCAACCCTCGGTTGTAATAATTCACAGGATTCTATTCTTAGTCTATATAACTAAAACATAACCGTCATACTTTACGAAGGAGAAAACATATGACATCGCAAACAGCACAGACCTTTATCAACGCAGAAAAATTCCAAAATGCGGAACAACTGTGGTTCTGGTTCCTGTATTCAAAATCTGTTCGTGCCGGCTATATCCACAGTCATACAAACGCCAATCAATCACGACGAATATGCGAGCTTATCGATGTCGAAACGCTGATTACAAAGCTATATCTGGCGGGCAGAATCAGCGATGAACAACTGCGCATTATGAAGCAGTTCGGCGATAAGCGCCGTGCACCGCATCAGTATATCTGGACGGAAAACAAAGCCGCCGCCCTGTGGCGTGATGCAATGAATACTTTGCAGCATGCGGCTGCGACGCGTGGTTGGATTGATTAAAAGCATAATATACAAAACAGACAGGTATCAAATATGGTTATTATTGCATTTTCTGAAAAGACATCAAAAATCTTGCCGCGCATAATATGTCGCAGGTTTAGACATTGCGCCCCGATTACCCCAGTGGGCCGCGGTATGATTTTGCACCAGTTTTCATCACCGGGGCATATTACAAAAATACCTATTAACATCAGGGGCATCGGCCGGTTGCAGAAACAAGGCTGGCGTTTTATATATCTGCCGATTGATGCCCCCGGAAATCTTGGGAGCCATGCCTTCAGTTGTGTTGACTTATCGAAACGCGCACTTCGATTAAGTGCGCCACATATCCAAACCCCCGATGCTTTGTACAGGCATCTGCGCAAATGAAAAAGGCCCCCTGTCGGGGGCCCTTATTATTTGGCGGCACGCTTTTTCAAAATATACATTTGACCGATACCGAACAAATTAGACACAGTCCAATACAAAACCAATCCCGCCGGCATCCATGCAAACAGTATTGTGAACAATAACGGCATCCATTTCATAAAACGCATGCTCTGTGCGACTGCGTCATTGCCAGTCGCGGCGGTATTTGCGGTCTGAAGATATGACTGCAGCCACATTGTCGCACCCATTAAAACTGGCAGAATAAAGTACGGGTCCATAGCTGCTAAATCCTTTATCCACAGGAAATGCGCACCACGCATCGGAACAGATATCAGCAGTGCCTTGTAGAGCGCAAAAAATATCGGAATCTGTAGCAGCATCGGCAGGCATCCCGACATGGGCGACGTCTTATGCGTTTGATACAAGCGCATCATTTCCATTTGCAGGCGCGCCTTGTCATTTGCATACAGCTTTTGTATGCGTGACATTTCAGGCTGCATTTTTTGCATTGCAATCATGGATGTATAAGACTTGCGTGTCAACGGCCACATCAGCAAACGCAGCAATATTGTCATGATAATTATCGCAACACCGTAATTCATAACAACAGAATGTATCGCATTTAGCAACATTAGCATCGGGCGCGCCAGGAACCAGAACCAGCCGTAGTCAACAGTCTTGTTAATCCCCGCAATAAGGGCCGCAGCAGCATTCAGCACAGACTGGTCACGGGGGCCGGCAAATATGCGTGTGGTAATAGTTGAAGATGCACCGGGTGCAACAGAAACCGCCGCAGCCGCGGTATCGGCCTCATAGTTATCTGCGCTTTTTCTAGCACGCATTGTTTGGTCGGGCGAATCTATTGATGCAACTGTTTCCCAGTACTGGTCTGCAAAGCCCACAAAGCCGTTTGTGGTTGTGTATGCATAAGACTTTTTATCCAAATCGCGCCAGTCTTCATGTTCTATGTCACTGTTGGCAAAGGCAATGGCACCGGTATAAACACCGGCCGATGATGCCTTGTCCGCGGGGCGAACCAGACGTGCATACGGCGCAACCGCAACAGGCGCATTCGACGCGTTGCGTACGGTATCCGTTATCGTTATAACATAACCATCCGTGGTAACATTACGGCGGAATTCCACACCCGCATTATTGCGCCACAGCATTTCGCCATCTGTGCTGCGCCATACGGCATCAGCCGCCGGAACGATTGTATTCTGGGATACAAAGCCCGCCTCTATAAACGCGCCTTTGTCTGTCGGCATCAATATTACGCGCGCATCATTATCATTCGCATCTGCGGAAAAATCGTTCAATGCGATATTAGAAACACGCAGCCCCTGGATATCAAAGTTAATTTTTTCAGATGTAACTGCTGATACCGGAACTTTTGACAGGTCAACAACCGGCGCATTATCTGCGGCGGTGACAACTTCTTGCTTGGCCGGGCGCATCCATATACCAATCAACCACCAGCATGCAACAAATATCGCAAACCACCACAGAAAAGATGACAGCCATGACTTTTTACGCGGCACGGCATCGGTGGCGGCACGCCACTGTTTAAAACCAGAATTTACATTATTTAAATATTTTACCATTTTTATTTCCCACCTTTTGCTGTGGCGCGACGACGCGCCATGTACCAGTTTAATATGTATAACCCAACCCCCACACAAATGAATATATCTGCGACGTTAAAGGCCGGCCAATGAATGGCACCGATATGAAAATCTAAAAAATCGACAACCGCGCCAAAGCGTATGCGGTCAATCAAATTACCGATGGCACCACCCAGTATTAGCGCCAATGACCAACGCTCGTACCCGGCGCAACGTCTGAAGGTATAATAGCCAATAAAGCCTATTATGGCACCGGTTGCAATTATAATCAGAAGGGGCGCCCCCTCGCCCAGGGCGCGGAATAAAGAAAATGAAGCCCCCGGATTCCATGTAAATACAATATTAAAGAAATCTGTTACGTGCGCCATTATATAGGGCATTGGCACAATCTGCCAGGCGGGGCCAAACATCGGAATACCGCCGGTAATTAAATAAAGTAAAGTCCCCTTGGTTATTTGGTCCAGCGCCACTACACCAAAAACAACCGCCAATATTTTAAAAATATTTTTCATATACCTTTCCCTTTGCCAGATGCCAATATAACATACAAGCCGGCAAAAGCAAATAATAATCGCCCCAAAAGGGGCGAGGAAATTAGCGGGATTCAGATACGGTATTTAACTTTTCATAGTTATTGGCACGCATATCCGCCAACAATGCATCTATTTTTGAATCCGATACACCCAAATGCTCTAACAAGCCATATCCCAAAGAGAAAGAAGACTCCATGGTTTCGGGTAATGCCTCGGCCACGCCTTCTTTTAACAGTAACTTGGAATCAGCCAGATTACGTGCACGCGCAAATATCTTTACACGCGGCGCAATTGACTTTATCGTCAGAACAGTATCGCGCGCCGTTGTCGCATTATCCAGCGCAACAACAACCGCACGCGTTTGCTTTGGCGACAAACCTAAAGAGCGCAATACCTCCGCATTTGTTGAATTGCCATAAACAACGTTATAGCCGGCTTCGCGTCCCAGCATAACGGCGTTAACGCTTAAATCTATTGCAACGTATGGTATCTTTTGTGCGACCAGCATCTTTGCAACAATTTGTCCCACACGGCCAAAGCCACAAATTACAACCTGGGGCACGACATCAGATTGCATTTCCGTAATTTTGCGCGGATGACGCTGCGGGAACAGCTTTCCACGACGCTGCAGCCAGTCATATACAGCCAGCAACAGCGGTGTCATGATAATGGACAGTATTATTATCGCCGCTAAGATTTCTTCATGCTGACTGGGAATGGCGTTGATGCCGCCCTGCTTCATTGTTTGCAACATAAGCAGACCAAACTCGCCCCCTTGGGCCAGTATCAATGCAATCTTGGTCGCATCATAGTCCGGCACACCGCGAACGCGGGCAACAATAAATATTGCAACAAACTTTACGACAATTAAGCCCCCTAAGCCAACAAGTATCCAGTACCAGCGGTCGACCAAAAACGGCAGATTTAATCCCATACCCAAAGACACGAAGAACAGCGCCAAGAACAGCATTGAATAGGGATTTATTTCCGCACTGATTTGATGACGGTAAATTGTTTCCGACATCAGCATACCGGCCAAAAACGCCCCCAGCCCAGCCGGCAGCCCCAACGCCCCCATTGCAACCGCCCATACGGCAATAGTAAGCATGATGACAAGCAGAAACGCCTCTTTGCTTTTAAGCTTTGATACCAGGCGCAGCAGTGGGTTTAAAATAAACCGACCAACAATTACAACGCCTAATATCAAACCTATGGACAGAACTAAAATATCAATCGCCGTCGCCCCCAGATTAAAAGAACGCCCCGCAAAAACAGGCAACATTGCCAGCAACGGAATCGACAGCAAGTCCTGGAACAAAAGAATTGAAAACGTCTGATGCCCCATGTTTGTATTAAGCTCATCCCGGTCGGCAAGCAGTTGCAGGTCTTCGGATGTACTTGACATCGCCAGCAGCAGCGCAACCATTATCGCCCCCATTATTGTCCACGATGTCATTGTATGCAGTATGGGAAACAGCATTACAGCGACCATCATAACCTGGGCCGCGCCAAAGCCGAATATTGTGCGCTTCATCTGCCACAGGCGCTTCATATTTATCTGGAGCCCTATGTTAAACCATAAAAAGATTATGCCCAGGTCGCCTAAAAAGGTCCAGGTGTCAGTTAGCTGGAACAAATTTAAAACAAAAGGCCCCGACAATATACCGGCAAATAAAAATGCCACAACGGTACCAATACGCGCCGCACGCAGCATAAATACCAAACCAAACAATATTGCAAAAAATATTAAAACAGATAATGACATTGAGCCCCCCTATCCCCGTATCATTAAAATTATTATAGCACTATACTTTCAGCCAGTTCCATAAATTTTTCTGGGGACAGCTGCTCGGCACGCTCGGTCCCGGTCAGACCAAAATCCCCCCAGCAAACACCCGGCATTATTCCACGTATCATTTTGCGGCGTTGCCCAAACAGGCGAGCCGTTATCTTTTCAAGCGCGGATAAATCTTTAACCGCTTTTACCTTTTCCGCATTTGGAATAATTTGAACAACAGCACTTTGAACCTTGGGCCGGGGAACAAATGCAGTGTTTGGAACATCAAACAAAATTCGCGCATCGCATAACGCCGCCGTCAGCACACCCAGACGACCATACTGGCCATCCCCGGTTGATGCGACGATACGTTGGGCTACCTCACGCTGGAACATTAGGGTCATCGACTTTATCTTTGCACCGGCCGCAATCATGTGCAGCCAACCAATCAATAACTCGGTCCCGACATTATACGGCAGATTTGCACATATCGCATATTCATCCACACCCAGCGATGCAAAATCTGTTTTCAACGCATCACCATATACAACCGTCAGACGCCCACCCGCACTGTCCGCCACACGCGATAATATAGGCGCCGTTGCGGGGTCTTTTTCTATTGCGATAACACGCGGCGCACCCGCGGATAAAATCGCACGTGTTAAGCCCGCCGGGCCGGGTCCGACCTCTACCACCGGGGTTGTGGCAATATCCGGGACACTGCGTGCGATACGGCCCGTCAGGTTCAAATCAAATAAAAAGTTTTGACCGAACTGCTTCTTAGGCTCCAACCCCGCATCACGCATCATTTCAGATACAGGCGGCAAATTTCCAACCATATCCGTCATAATGATTTACGCCCCCCAAACGCCAATGTCAGTGTACCGTCATCTATATAATCCAAATCACCACCCAGCGGCACACCAGATGCCAATTCTGAAAAATCAACACCTGCAACATCACCGATTGCAGACATTATGTAATGCTGGGTCGTTTTACCCTCAACCGTGTTGGGCAGTGCAAAAATCACCTCTGTAATATTTTCGTTCGCAATGCGTTGGGGCAATGATGCGATATTCAAATCATCCGGCAATGTCCCGGCCGCCCCCGACAGCAGGCCGCCAATAATATGATAGCGCCCATGGAAAACAGATGCCTTTTCCAATGTCCAAACATCAGCCAGGTCGCGAACGACGCAAAGCTGCCCGTTTGCGCGCGATGCGTCACGACAAAACTCGCACATGCCGGCGGCGGAATCCGTTAGCACACCACATACAGGGCACGGTGCAATTGTTGCCGCGGCATCCGCCAAGGCGGCCGCCAACGCGGATGCGCGCCCTGTCTTATCCTGCAGCAGCGCTAATACTATACGCTGGCCGCCGCGGGCACCAACACGCGGCAACTTTGCAAATTGTTTTATAAGTTTTTCTATCTTTGAGTTCATAGCGGATAAATATTAACACTAATGAAAAATATAGCAATCGATTCCAGCGGCCGCGGCATGCGATTTTATATTCGACGCCGCCACATCCGACAGGCCATTTATACGCACACGGTATAGGTTGCCGGCAGGCTCTATACGGACGGCAAGACTGTCCCCCAGCGCCTGCTTTACACGCGCGACCTGGGTGGCGGCCGCATCACGCGAAGAAAACGCACCGAACTGAACACCGGTCGTGCCGTGTACATTTGACACCGCCTGGACCGGGGGCACATGTGGCGCCTTGTTCGCCGGCGCTGCAGATACCGGCGCGGGGGCCGCAACCGCCTTTACCGGGGTATTTTTAGTAACGGGCGCGGCGTTCGTGCCAACCATATTAAAGCCCTTGTTTAGCATATTTGTTGCGACCGCGGCACGCACATCTTTGTTTTCCGCCCCCAAAACGACCGACATTAGATGATGCCCGTCACGCTTTGCCGTTGCGACCAGCGAATATTTTGATTTGTTTGTAAAGCCCGTCTTCATACCGTCACAGCCAGGATACGTCCCCAGCAAACGGTTGCCGTTTGTATATGTTTTCCCGTTATAGGTCCACGTCTTTATCCCGAAATATTTCCAATACTGAGGAAAATGTTTATACACCGCCATCGACAGCAGTGCAATGTCACGCGCGGTTGACATATGGTCATCATTGGGCAGACCGGATGAATTTTCAAAATTTGTACGCGACAGACCAATTTCCCCCGCAACACGTGTCATTAGCGATGCAAAGTTGCCTTCCTTGCCACCTTTTAGGTTTTCCGCCAACACACGCGCGACATCATTTGCAGATACGACCGCAACCGCCTTTATCGCATCTTCGACCTTTATCTTGCTGCCCGCGGCCAGCCCCAGCTTTACCGGCGAGGCATTTGCCGCAGACTGAGATACAATCAGATAATCGTCGAGATGCAGGCGCCCATGTTCCAGTGCGTCAAACGTCAAATACATTGTCATTATTTTCGTAAGACTGGCCGGGTAGTTTAAATCGTTTGCATTTTCAGAATATAACACACGGCCCGTATCCATATCTGCGACCATTGCCGCACGATAACCACCCGCAACCGCACACAGCGGCGCACACGCAAAGAGCCACGCAATAATACAGCTAAATGTTACCCTCATGATTTTAAATGCTACAAAAAATCCGCCCTTTGGGTCAAGGACGGATATAATCACAATCGAAAAATTTTCCGATTATTTTATCATCGATACAATACGCTTTTCGCCGCATACGGAAATCAATGTGCCATTGATACCGCACTTTGCCGCAGCCGCCGCTGCATCATGCGATGCGAACAGCGCACTGTCTACCATTGAGCGAACACCGCGCGACAGCGCCAGCTGGTTTGCAACAACTTCTTTGTCACAAACAGCGATAATCGGCATATTCGGACGACGACATGAAATTTCAGTCGCAGCCGCAGTGTCATTTGCAAATACTACAATTGCCGCAGCCTCGTTCAGTTCCGCCATAACAGCGACCGACAAAGACCAATCGTTTTCAGCCAAGTCTTCTACATCCGACCAGTCTTGGGAGTTTTCAATGGAATCCATATCGGCATTCGCCAAAATTTTTGCCATTGTTTCTACAACAAAGGGCGGATTTTCACTGATAGTTGTTTCTTCTGATGTCATGGTCGAGTCAACATGCAGATATGCCGCTGTGGCGATATCGGAAATTTCCGCACGTGTCGGGAAATCGCTGTTAACCATAGAACCCAACATCTGGGTTGCCATAATTACCGGCTTGTTCTTTTCACGGCACAGACGAACAATACGACGAGAGATAGCCGGAACTTTTTCAAACGGAACCTCTACCGCCAGGTCACCGCGTGCAATCATGATACTGTCGGCCGCATCAACAATTTCTTCGATTTTTTCAACTGCCTGGGGACGTTCAATCTTTGCAATGATTTTTACCGGGTGCGATGTGCGCGCTTCGATAAATTCACGTGTTTCCGCAACATCTTGAGGTTTCTGAACGAATGAAATAGCAACGAAATCCGGATTCTTGGTCAAAACATATTCCAAGTCCGCACGGTCTTTTGCAGTCAGAACGGATGTCGCAACCTCAGTATCGGGCAAGTTAAAGCCACGACGAGACCAAATTTCAGTACCACGGATAACAATAGCTTCGATGCTGTCCGAGTTTACCTTTTCCACCTGCATTTCAATTTTACCGTCATTTAACAAAATGCGGTCGCCAGCTTTTAAAGAATGGATAACATCCATATCCGGCAACTGAACGCGATTGGAATTACCCGGTGTCGCATCAGAATCGAATATAAACTTCTGACCCGGTTTAATCGGGAACTTGTCTTCTGTTTCAAAGTTTCCAATACGATGTTTTGGACCCTGCAGGTCGGCCAGAATCGCAACAGGGTTACCAGTGCGCGCCGCAATTTCGCGAACAGCGTCGATTTTTGCACCCTGAACATCACCGCCGTCATGGCTAAAGTTCAGGCGGCATACGTTAACACCGGCCTCAATCATTTTTTCCAGCATTTCTTTTGAGCCGCTTTTGGGACCGATTGAAGAAGTAATTTTGGTGAATTTTTTCATATTCCAATCCTTGGGGTTTAGTTTTGTTTTTCTTGATTTTTAGCTTTTATGGTATATCATGAAGTTTAGGAATAAACAAGGGGAAATTTTATGAAAAACGCAAATCATGGCGCTATTGATAATCAGCAGTTGCTGACAATTATTGAACGTATAGAAAAATTGAACGAAGATACCGCCGCAATCGCCGCAGATATCAAAGAAATTTTTAGCGAAGCCAAATCAGCCGGTTTTGACCCAAAATATATTCGCCAGATGATACGCCTGCGCAAGCTGGACCCGGATGAACTGGACGAGGCGGACGAACTAACAAAAATGTACCGCAGCGCGCTGGGTATATAATGAAAAAGTTTACTCGACGGATTGAGAACTTTGTATGCGCCTATTGCGGCGCCAATGTTACGGGCAATGGATATACAAACCATTGCCCTAACTGTTTATGTTCCATGCATGTTGACAACAACCCCGGTGACCGGGCGGCCGAATGTGGCGGATGCATGCGCCCAATCGCGGCATCGCCCGTATCAGACGGATTCATAATTACCCATAAATGTGAAAAATGCGGCAAAACCATTCGGCAAAAATCAGCCCCGTGCGATGATACGGATGCACTTATTGCGCTGACCGCGAATAATGATTTTATTTTTGGCAAATAATTTTTGCCATTGCGCGACATGCGCACAAATTCCTATAATCCATATATGAAGCAATGGCTGGAACTGCAATATCAAAACGCATTTTTGTGGGTGCCGTTTATAATGGCGGCAGGCGCAGCGCTATACTTTGCCGGCACAAATACCGCATGCGCGCTATTCGCTATTGCTTCGGTATGCATCGGCATAGCGGGCCTCGTTCGTAAAAACAAGTATGCGGTTCGGGCGGCAATCATATTCTTATTCGGCATGTTATACGCCGCCATATATTCCAATCTTATTGCGACACCACGCATATACCGCCCTATGCGCGACATTGAAATTCAAGGGCGCGTTGATAAAATAGACTATACGCCGGATAAGACACGCATCTTCCTTTCTATTCCGGCCCAGCAAATAAAATCCAGTCTGGATAAAAATGCTGTTGTTCGCCTAAACATATCGGACAGGCCAGACATTCATATCGGCGATGAAATAAAAGCCACCGCCAGTATTTTCCCACCCGCCGCATCCTATGCACCGGAAACATTTGATTATTCACGCTGGGCATATTTTAATAAACTTAGCGGGACGGGATTTATTTCTTCCTATCAGATTATAACGCACGGGAATGGCGATACGATTAACAGACTGCGCGATTATCTGCATAGCAGCGGTCAGTCATTCCTGGCCGATACGCTGGTTTTGGGCTACAAAAGTGCAATTCCCCGCGACGAAGGCGCAATATGGACCGCCGCTGGCATCGGACACGTATGGTCAATCAGTGGCTTTCACATGACATTGGTCGCCGGTTGGTTGTTTGCGATATTTTATCTTATATTCAGGCTGGTGCCGTATATTACACGACGCGTACCCGCACGGATACCCGCAATGATTTTTGCATGGTTGGGCCTGCTGTTTTATCTTTTTCTGTCTGGGACAGACGTTGCCACCATTCGTGCATTTTTAATGACAACTCTGGTCTTTGGCGCATTTATATTGGGACGAAATGCACTGTCCATGCGGAACATATCCATTGCTTTCTGCATTATATTTCTTATTAACCCACATTATGTGATGCAGCCCGGATTCCAACTGTCTTTTTCCGCGATATTTGGTCTGATATGGTTTTGGAACGGCCGGCGCAGCTACAAAATCACCCGAATTGGAAAAATATCTTATGCGATTTATGCCGCCGCAATGACATCAATTGTTGCGACAATATTTACCGCACCTTTTGTGACGGCACACTTTTATTCCATGCCGGTATATGGTCTGGTGGGGAATCTGCTGCTGATGCCGATATTCTCGTTTGCGATAATGCCCGCCGTCATTATCGGCACAATCACAGCACCACTGGGCTGGCACTGGCCGCTGGTGGTGGCGGACGCTCTTTATACCCATACACTACAGATGGCGCGGGCTATTGCACAGTTGCCATTTGCAAACATAATGATGCCGCATATCCCGAATACGGCAATATTACTAATAATCACCGGATTTTTATGCATAATGTTTTTGCGCCCGGCAACTGCGGCACGCAATGCAATTGTACGTAACATAAATTATGTTTTAGGCGCAGGACTTATCCTTACGGGCTTGATAGTTACCGTTAGCACGCCACGCCCCCTATTCTATGCGTCGCCCGACCATGAATTAGTTGCGTTTTCGTATGACGACAAGCTAGAGTTTAATAAAGCACGCGCATCAGGGCATCTGTTTGCATTTGATACATGGAAGCAGCTAAACCGTGAGCCTGTTGGAACACCCAACATACGACGCCGTGGCGATCATGGTGTATGGCGGTATGATACACCGAACTTTAACCTGGTATATATTCAAAAGTTTGTACCGTTGGCACGTGAAATAGTATCACTGTGCCGGGATGACAATGTTGACTACATTGTCTCCTACTTTGGGATTGATTCTAAAAAGTGCAATCATAAAATATTGCGTGGTGGTTTTGTTATTTATCCGTCGGGACGTGTTCGCCACAATTCACAGAAGCGTCCATGGAATAGTCAGCACCAATAAAATACAACCCCGATGCAGGCGCGGTTGGACCGGCGGCACTGCGAGAATGTGCGGCAAAAATTTCATCAATATCGTATGGCTTTCCAATGCCTATCTCAACCAATGTGCCAACAATATTTCGCACCATGTGATGCAGGAAAGAACGCGCGGAAAACTCAAACACAATCTGGTCCCCGATTTGCGATATACGGCAAACATCGAGTGTTTTTATCGGACTTTTTGCCTGGCACTGGGTGGCGCGAAAACTGGTAAAGTCATGATTACCCAATAGTTTTTCCGCCGCGCAGCGCATCGCATCGATATTTAGTTTACGCGGCACCCACCACACACGATTTTTTTGTAATACCGGCGCCGCCGAGCGGTTTAGCACAACATACCGATAATGACGCGCAACGCAATCAAAGCGCGCATGAAAAGTATCGGGAACTATTTCGCAGGACAAAATAGACACGGGCATACCGGTCAAGTAAAAGTTCACCGCGCGCATAACCGTATTGGCATCTGCGGCGGTGTCCAAATCAAAATGCGCCGTCATCGCGGTTGCATGCACACCCGCATCTGTACGCCCCGCCGCAACAACATCTGGCC
Source organism: Alphaproteobacteria bacterium (assembly GCA_013316395.1). Lineage (GTDB taxonomy): Bacteria > Pseudomonadota > Alphaproteobacteria > Rs-D84 > Rs-D84 > Enterousia. The sequence continues at coordinate 34,199 of WSMU01000002.1, forward strand.
GCGCCCCGCAAAATTTTTCCACAGCGTCTTTCATAACAGACTGCACAGACGGCCCCTGGCGGTTTTCCTGCCAGCCGATAAGTCCCGTGCCATCGTATTCAAGAATAACCCTGTATCGTGTCATCTGCCCTTGTCCGCAACAAATTCCATACTTCCTATCGCGATTTTGTTATAACCTGTTTCAGAACGCATCTGCGGCATGTATTCGTGGGCAAAACCAAACGCGGCCCCGCCAGCTGCATACGCAACCATGATACATCACAGCAATATGTTTTGCCTGTCGTGCATTCTATAGTGCTAGCTTCACAGTTTTTACAAATTTTACTTACAGTTTGATTTTCATTAGTTTTCATATTTTATTCTCCTATTTTAATTTCCGCCCCACGCAGACCGTTTACAAAACTTTTCCAGTCCATGGGCTTTTTACCGGCCGGCTGCAGCCGAACGATTTGTAATTCGCCATCTGATATTTTTGTTTCCAAAATCTTTACATCGATGCCGCTGATTTTTGTTCGACCCGCCCCCAGGGCGCGAACCTGATTATGAATATCGCGAGGGTCACGCGTCCAGTCTATTATTTCATCATCGCCGGTAAACTTGCGCGTGAATGTCGGCGTGCCCGTTTGTGCCACGGGCGAATATTTTTCCGGCGACGCCAGATATTGCACCAGCATATCACCGCCGATTTCAGATACACGGTTTTCTATATCCGCATTCGTATCGTTCTCGCCGATTTCAAATGCACGGCGCATGTAAACATCACCCGCATCCAGTTCGGGCGTTACCTGCATCAGGCAGACCGCGGACGCGGCATCACCGTTGTAAATCGCGCTGCGTATCGGCGACGGGCCGCGATATTTTGGCAGGTCGCTGGGGTGAATGTTTATACAAGGCGCAGAACCTAACACATTGTCGCGCAGTATCGCACCATAAGACACAACAACAACCATATCGGGGTGCATGTCATATTCACGCGGATTATGATAAACCGCAATACCCCGACCCGCGGCCCAGTCATGGACCGGCGACGGCGTCAGCACATGCCGACGTCCCACAGGTTTGGGTGCCCGGGTATATACCGCCATGATTTCATGACCGGCATTTGCTATTTTTTCAAAAATTGGAACGACGAATCCATTCGTTCCCATTAAAACCAGCTTCATTTGCGTTTCCGTACCTTTCGCATAACCATTTCACGGCGAACAGGCGCCAGCAAATCGATGAACAAACGCCCGTCCAGGTGGTCTGTTTCATGCTGCACAATTCGGGCCGGGACGCCGCTCATTTCGGCACCCTGTTTTTGGCCGTTTTCATCCGTCCATTCGACAACAACCGCCGCCGGGCGAGTTACGTGTGCAAACACCGGCAGATTATCCGGCCCCAGCACGGACAGGCATCCTTCCTCCATGCAGCATGTTTCATCCGAGACAGAAACAATACGTGGATTTATCATCTTATATACTGTTTCAGTGTCCGGGTCCATCATTACCAGGAATCGTTTTAAAATTCCAACCTGGGGCGCGGCCAGGCCGACGCCGTTTTGCGCATGCATCATGGAAACCATTTCATCCAATATTCCCAAAATATCGGGTGTGATAGCGTCAACCGTTGCGCACGTTTCACGCAGCATCATATCCCCGCAAAGTTTCATTTGCAACATCTATAAATCCTTTTATAATCGATATTAGCAAAGGATTGGAAAATGACAACTTATATTTTGATATTATTAGTGCTGATTGTTATTCTGCAACTGGCACTTTTGATGCGCCGGCCGGCGATGCCGGATTTGTCCCCCCTGCATGAAAGCAACACCCGCCTGCGCGAGGTTTTGGCCGACCGCCTGGGGAAGCTGACGCAGAATGCGGCGGAACTGAAAAACATCAGCGGCGATATTGCAAACTTTAAAAATATCCTGATGGGCAACAAACAGGCACGCGGCACATTTGGCGAACGCCAGCTAGAAGACCTGATTGCAGATATTATGCCGCCGGAAAGCTATGCGTTTCAATGCGTGCTAAGCACGGGTGTGCGACCGGATTGTGTTATACGCCTGCCGTATCCGCCGGGCGACATGGTAATAGACAGCAAGTTTCCACTGGAAAGTTACACACGTATGAGTGCGGAGCAAAACGACGGCATGGCACGAAAACAGTTTGAACTGGACGTGCGAAAGCATATTGACGCAATCGCCGAGAAATACATTATCCCGGGCACGACCGCAGAATCGGCAATGATGTTTATTGCATCGGAATCGATTTTTGAAATGCTGCATCGCGAGTTTGGGGCGACCGTTGATTATGCGGCGCGCAAAAAAGTCTTTATCGTATCGCCATCGACCCTGTGGGCGACGCTTAACACGGTGCGTGCGGTATTGTCGGATATAAAAATCAAACGTGTTGCGGCGCAAATACGCAAGGAGTTGGACCTGCTGCTGACAGACCTGTCGCGGCTGGCGGATAGGGCGGAAAATCTGGGGCGGCACTTTGCCCAGACCAGCACGGACATAGACCAGTTGCAGACATCTGTACGAAAAATATCAACGCGGTCGGAAAAGCTGCGCGATATGGATTTTGGCGAGAATTAAAAACGGGGCGGCGCCCCGTTTTTTATAAATCACGTTCGCACCAGAAATCCAGCCCAAACATAAATATTTTTAACATCATGCTATCTGGAATCCGCAGCGCACCGTTTTCATATTTAATCCATATATTTTTGGGTATCCCCAGACGCGTGGCCAGGCGGTCCTGGGATATTCCCAGCATAACACGCGCATAGCGTAGTGTCTTGCATGCGGGCGAATACGCGTCTAATTCGCTGGCATAGTTCTTAAGCTGAGCTTTACGCTTTTTTGATATTGCCATTTTTATCCTCCATCGGTTTTATAAAAAAACGTACCGCCCGTGACGAATGGGCGGTTGGAGGTTCACAACTACTAGAACAATAGTGTTGCTTATTCAATATATTCGCAACCCTCCAACCGGTTGTGGAGTTTTTTTGGTTCTAAGAGGTTGTGACACCTCACACCGGGGGTCACCCGATGCAATATGGATTATATCATAAAAGTTTTTGCAATCCAGTAAAAACGGCGGGTTATTTCCGCCGTTTTTTCGTTTGCACTTTTGCTTTCTCTTTTTCTTTTCCCAATATATCCAACTGCATTTCTAAAATCGTGCTTTCTTTCTCTTTTATTATATCTAGCAGGCGGGCGTTTTCCAGTTGCTGCTTTTTCAGGTCCTGCTGGCTGGCCATTACGCGGTCAGAGAGCGTCTTGTTACGGCCACGGCTGAACAGGCCGGTTACAACGGCACCGACCAGTGCGCCACTGGACGCGCTAAGCAAATCTGTCAAAGTGTCTATCAATGGAATTGCCATGCGCACATTATAACGCGCATGGCATATAATATCAGCAGGATGCTTTTCTTAAACCCGTTTTGCGGTCAACCCATACGCGGTCGGCGGCAATTTCCATCATCGGCATGTCGGAACGACTGTCGGAATAGCTGCGAACAACGCGGGGAATATATTTGTTATCACGCGCCCAGTTATCCAATGCGCGGACCTTGTTTTCACCCCAGCACAAGAACTTATATTTCCATGGACGCGCCGCATCCATTTGCGAGCACATAACCGCATCAAACTTTATATCACGGACCAATGCCGGCAGCAAAAAGTCCGGCGCCGCAGATATCAAAACAACCGTGCGACCCGCATTACGCTCGGCGGCAACCTGCTCTTTGGCCCAGCCAAAACGCTCCTTTTTATGCAGGCGGATAAAATCCGGTGCAAATTTCTTTACCATTTCCGGCGTTGTAAAGAGACGTATCGCCTGGCGCCACCAAATGCCATCCGGCTTTACCCAGCGAACAACACCGCACACCGCCATCAGCGGCAGAAAAAGCCACGGACGCACCGAATGGCGAAAGCAGTACTTTGCAAACGCCACATTGCAATCATGCGCCGACAGTGTGCCGTCAAAATCAAATACAACAATGTCTTTTTTCTGTAACATAACTAACCTTTTGATACTTGTAACGGCGGCATTATAGCAACCTTTTGGGCACACCGCAAATTTTATTACCCTAAAAAAAACGGGGCCATGGGGCCCCTGTTTTTACTTTTTCTTTCTGTGTCTTTTCAGCATTATTTTAACGCGGATACGCGTGCGTTCCAGCAAGAAGAACAGCGCAGGCGTCAGCGTAAACGTCCAAATCAACGACGCCAGCATACCACCAATCATAACCGCGGCCATTGCAACCTTCATACCGTCGGTTGACCACAACTGGGGCAGCATACCGGTAATAACTGCAATTGATGTCATTAAAACCATGTTCTTTTTGTCCGTTAACTCTGTCCACAATGCGACGCGCGCAACGGCACCTTCGGAGATGCGCTTTATAGTGGGCTCTAGCACCAGAATGTTATTATTAACCACCAGACCCACCAACATAACGAACGCCAACATCGCACCAACGTTCATAGACGCCCCCGACAGGAACAGCATTATGAACACACCGGCAAAGCTGGTTATGATTGACGTTGCAATTGTGAACGGATGCGTTAGCGAATTCAATATAGCCGCCAACAACATGAACGTCAGAATAGTCGCCAGCAAGAACGCCTGGCCAATTTCGGATGTTGTTTCATCCTGGGTTTCGGACATACCGCCGAACTGAGCGTAATAGCCCGGCTGCCATTCCATTTTATCCATGGCGGCCTGAATCTTTTGCTGAACCGGGCCCATTGTCGATTTACCAATATTTATATCGATTTCGGTAATGCGGCTCTTGTCCAGGCGACGTATTTCAGATGTCGCGGGAACTGTTTGAATGTCACCCAACTGCGACAGTGCAACCATGCCTTTTTGAGAGTTTACATATACATTATCAAACAGAGAACCATTTTTAAACGGACGCGCAAATTCCAAGATTATCGGATATTCTTCGCCGCGCTCTTTGTACTTGTAATCATCATTACCATACAGTGCGGCACGCAACGACGTTCCGGCATAGGAATTCTGAACACCCCAGAAGTTCATTTTTTCCTGATTTGGGATAAAGCGAATTTCATTATTCGGTGTCTGCTGAGCCAGGACTGCGGTCGCAACCTCCGGTATTTCGTTTATCATGGCAAGGACCTTGGACGCATAACCCTCACGGATGGCATCATCTTCGCCATAGATATTTAACACCATGTCCGATGTCGATGATGACGACATGCCCTTGCCGGCCATTACCTGAATTTCAGCGTCGGGAATCTCAGATAATTTTGGCAGCATCTGACGTGCCAGTTTTTTATCGGAGATGCGGCGCTCGCCCAGCTCGCGCAGGTCGACCTTTACCGTAATATTCTGCAGACCGTTTTCACCGATTTTTGTCGTTGTCGCGACAACATCCGGAAAATCTTTCAGCTTTTCTTCTATCTGCTGTGAAATCTGAGCCGACTTTTCATACGTCGCACCCATTGGCGCACGCGCCGTGACCGTGATTTCATTTGTATCGGTTGACGGTGAAAATTCGTTACCAACAAACCGAACCAGCATAGAAGATGCAATCAGTACCACAAACGCCATACCAACAACACGCCCCGGATGACGGAACTGATAATCAAACCACAGACGCAGCGGTGTTTTTTCCGGAATATCTTTTTCCAATGCGCGCGACTTTGCTTCCTTTGGCGCTGCCAGACGCAAAAACTTTGCAATCATCATAGGCGCCAGCGTGAACGAGAACATCAGCGACAACAGTGTCAGATATACAACAGTCATACCAAACTGAGCCATGAACTGGCCGGCGATTCCGCCCATAAAGGCCAACGGCAAGAACACAACGACGTTGGTTCCAACACCGGCCAAAACGGAAACGGCGACTTTTTTCGTACCGTCGATGGCGGCATCATCGGGATGCTTGCCCGCGCGCATTTCCTGGAGGGCGGACTCAATCAAAATAATCGCGTTCGATACCAATGTACCCAGCGCAGAAGAATACGCCAGCAATGTCATCGCATTGATTGTAAAGCCAGAGCCATCCATAAAGAAGAAGCCTGCAATCAACGATGCGGGTATCACGACGCCCGCGATAATGGTTGAGCGCCAGTTCCCCGTAAACGCCAGCAAAACCAAAACTGTGAATATAATACCCAGTACGATACCCCAGATTGTGCTATATGTTTCATCCAAAACAGATATCGATGAATCCGATGTAATCATCATTTCCGCCCCGGGGAAACGTGTCTGCATGTCCGTGGTCAGTGCTGGAAGACGCTCGCGCAGAGCCCTTGAAATTTTAATGGCATTACCGTCATCGGCCTTTACCACGGATGCAACCACAACATCTTCGCCGTTATAGCGCGCACCGGTTTCCGCATCACGCGCCGCATCGGTTACCGATGCAATATCGGATACTTTGAAGCGCTGGCCCTCGGCGTTTACTATCTGCAGATTCTCTATTTCAGAAATGGATGCAAATTCACCGATAAAACGAACATTTGACGAATTCGCACTTGATTCAATTTTACCACCCGGCACGTTCAAGTTCTTTGACCCCAGGGCCGATACAATATCTACAATCGTAACACCGCGGGCCGCCATTAAATCCGGGTCCATGGCGATGCGAACCGCGCGCTCGCGCCCACCAAAGACATCAACGCTGGCAACACCAGGTATAGCGGTAATTTTGTTGGACAAGATATTATCCACATACTCTTCCAAGTCACGCGCCGACGCACCACGCAGAACAATGTCTACAACAGATTCCTGTAGCGGGTTCAGCTTTTCTACAACCGGTTGCTTTAGCGCATCAGGGAAATCCGACGCCAAGGAATCGATTTTTGTTTTAACCTCGGCCGCTTTGTCGTTTACATTTACACCCAGATTAAACTCAGCCATTACATAACCGCCGTTCTCAAACGCACGAGATGTCAGCTTTTTTAAACCCGCAACCTCTGCGATTGCATCTTCGGCCTTTTTAATTACCTGGGATTCTATTTCCGCAGGTTCAGCACCAGGATATACAAATGTTGCCGTTACCATTGGGAAATCCAGTGACGGTGTTTTTTCAATATTCATTTTCGGGAACGATACCAACCCCAGAACCACCCAGAACAATACAAACATCAATGTTGTAATCGGGCGCCGCACGAAAAAGTTTAGCATTTTATTTTCTCCTGTCTCTTTCGAATCTTACTTTTCTACCCTTATCTTGTCACCCGCAGAAACACGCGACAAAATCACAATATCACCGTCATCTAATCCGGATGTAATGTATGCCGTATCCGCGTCCGTGCGCGAAACACTAACTGTTACCGGAACCGCAACACCGTCACGGGCAACAAATACAACGCCGTTGTTTACTGCATAAACAGGGACAAAATATCCTGTGGCACTAAACTCTGCAAACTGCATGCCGTCTGTGACACCGCGCGTACGAACAACATGCATACCGGTATCTAAATCTATGTTTGATGACACAGATACAATTTCACCACCACCAACTTTTTGCCCCGCACGCAACAGCGCCGCACGCGCACCAGAAACATAAGAGCGGTTGTTTTTTACCGTCAGCGGCTCGCGTACGATGCCGGGGGCGCGACGGATTTCCAGCACTTCGACCGGGACACCGTTTAATGCCGCATCGCGCGCAGGATTAAATACCTGAAGGCGATTCTGGGCACCGATTACGGCAAAGCGAAACAATACCCAGCACGCCAGTGCAACAACAAAACAAATATAAAACGTTTTTTTGCCGCGCGGCGTTTTAGCCCATTCGCCAACGCGTATTAGTTTTTCTTTCATTCCTTCCATTTTACTCACCCAGTTTTTTTACCGCTTCCGCAGACATTAAAATATTGTACTTTGCATTCAACAGCGCCATATCCAGCTGGTACAGACCGGCGGAAACCTCGGCCAGTTCGATGGCTGATGTCTGGCCTGCGGCAAAACGTTCGGTTGAAAACTGATATGTTTTCGCCGCCAGATTACGCGCATTCTCTAGCGTGGCCAGATTTCCGCGCAAATGATTATATTTCTTTATTGCATTGTCATATTCTTCCGTTTTCAGTTTTTTGGACTTATCAAGGTCTTGGCGCGCGGCCTCTGCGTCCATGGCATCGATTGTTGCATTTGCGCGAATTGCACCACCGTGGAATATCGGCATCTGAAGCGCCAGCCCCCAATAAGCAGACTGCGAACCCTTGGAGTCAAACATAGTGTCAAATTCATGACCCATACCCATATAATTATAGGATGCAGTCGCCGCCAATGTCGGCAGATACTCTGCGCGCGATGATTTTGCCTTGGACTCGTACATCTGAACCTGCTGGGTCAGGATGTCCCATTCCGGATTGCTTTTCAGCGGAGCACCGTCAATCGCCGCAAACGTTTTTGGAAAATTATCCGTCAGCGTTATTTCTTCGTCCATGTCAATACCGGCCAAAATCTTTAACATCCGATACGCCGTATCACGGTTAAATTCCGCATCCGAAAGATTGATTTCTTTTGATGCGATATCCGATTCTATCTTTACCAGATTTATTCTGTTGGCACGACCGGCCGCCGCCAAATTACGACGTGCAGAACGCGCCGCATCCAAATCAGCGCGCGCAATTTTTACAATATCATCCGTCATTTTTGCGGTCCAGTAAATATCCGCCGCGCTGTACTTTACCTCGCGCAGGGTCAGCTCGCGGCTGCTTTCTGACATCTTTATCGCCGCCTTGACGCTTTTTACCGCATTACCTATTTTACCAAAAGTATAAATAGGCTGGGACGCGGTAATGCCGGCCATAAATATATTATCGGGAATTTGGATATTAACCGACTGGTCTTTTAGCGATTCAGAAATAAGCCCACCAAATGCAGGCGGCAAATCAATGCTTTTTGACTTTGACGGGTTTTCTACATTTATCAGGTTCATGTATGACGCACTGCCGTCGATTTTCAACCAGCGATTTGCATTCGCAGCCGACAACTGAGCCTGAGCCTTTTTTACATTTGCATCAGCCTTTTTTACATCTTGTGATTCTGCGACAATTTTATCCACCGCCGCCGACAACGATAAATCCATCGCCGCGGCCGGCATGGTAAACAAAACCACCCCCAGGGCCCCTAGGCCGCATATTTTTTTTGCATTATGCATACTGTACTACTCCATATTTTTCAAAATGCTGTTTATTGTTTTTAGCGCACCGGACATGGTGCGCTCGTCCGCGGACGAGAGCGTTGTAAACATAGACGCTATTCCGGCACGAAAATTTTCAAGAACACGCTGCGCCAGTTCACAGCCCGCCTCTGTTACTGAATACCAAACGTTACGGCGATCGTTTTCATCCATTATTCGCCGAATTAGACCGTCCCGCTCCAGCTTGCGGAAAGACGCACACAGATTTGGTGTCGATACCCCCTCGCGGCGGGCAATATCTTTTAGACGACCACGACCACCCAAATACAAACGCACCAGCACAACCATCTGATTGCGCGGATAGCCAGACACGTGCGCGGGATTTACATGCAGTCTGTCCGCCAAGCGGTCCAGAAGCATAACATTTTCTTCCATTAAGTTAACAAATTCCTTGCGCGGCATATTTATTTCCTTTATACTCACGACGGTTGGACGCGATAATTAAAAATCTGAATAATTATATAT
>WSMU01000003.1 GCA_013316395.1 Alphaproteobacteria bacterium
GGTGGTGCACCTTCTGGGGCGGTAAGTGCGGCGCGTGCGGGGTCGATGCGTGTTTCGGCATCCGGTGGCACGGGTGGCAGTGTCGCGCCCAATCGTGGCACGACAACAACCGGCCGCGTTGCGACGGCGCCGCGACTGTCTATTGGCAAATATCTTGGTGGCGGCACATCTGTTAGCGGGGGGAGCTCTATAAAGAACCAAAAGCCTGGCGGCAGTACCAGCAGCAGTAGCGGCAGCGGTTCTATGGACCCGGGTGTTATGGCAGATTTGGAAAGCCGTGTTGGCGAGCTGGAGGGGCAGGTCGCAAATATTTACGTCAAGGATGATGTGGATTCTATGCTGCAGGACAAGCAGAATGTTTTGACGCCTGTTGATGATTATATTGAAATTGAAAACGATGAAATTTATCTGAATGTTGACGCGCTTCGGGAAGGCTTGGAAGTAATTGCCGGCAAGGATGGGCGCGAGGTTGAAATCGGCTCGAACGCCACTCATTTGTTGTGGCGCTACAAGGGTGACACTGCCTGGCAGGAGCTGATTGCGCTGGCTGATATTACAGGACCCCAGGGGCCGGCCGGTGAAAAAGGTGAAAAGGGAGATCCGGGCGAAGGATTGGACCCGGAACAGTATCCGACGAAAGAGTTTATGAATGCTGAAATTGCACGGGCGATAGATTCTGCAAATTATGTAACACCTGAGGCGTTAAGCGAAGCTATTGCGGGCTTTGCGACCAGAACGGCGGTAGCAGAGAGTATTGCCGATGCGACATCGGGTCTGGCCTCTAAGGAAGAGTTGGCCGGATACGCTAAAACTGCGGATGTTTATACCAAGGACCAGGTGTATACCAAAGGGGAGGTTGATACCAAGGTTGCCGATGTTGTTGCAGGTGACATGAGCGAGGCTCTTGCCGCGTATGCCAAGACGGCGGATGTAAACAGCGCGCTTGAGAAAAAGGCCGATGTTTCAGCTTTGTCTGATTATGCGACGAATGCTGTTGTGACGGGATTGACCGGTCGTGTTTCGGCGGTTGAAACTGAAATGGATGATATTAACGATCTGGCGGCAAATGCGGCGACAGATGCGGCCACGGCGGTTACTTCTGCGACCGCGGCAAAGACGGCCGCGGATGAAGCCACGGCGGCGGCCGGTGTTGCATTAACAACGGCAAATTCTGCATCTGGGGCGGCTGATGCGGCCAAAACACTGGCAGAGGGTGCAAAAACATCTGCGGATACGGCTGTTGCGACCGCGGGTGCGGCGAAAACAGCAGCAGATGCGGCGACGGCTGGTTTGGCGCTAAAGGCTAATGCGGATGATGTGTATACAAAGACCGCGGCGGATGAAAAATTTGCGCTAAAGGCGAATACATACACCAAGACAGAGGTAGATACCAAAGTTGCGGAGATTTCGGCCGGTAATATGGACGAAGCTTTGAAAGCTTATGCTAAAACCGAGTATGTTGATGCGGAGCTGGCAAAGAAAGCGAATACGGATTCTTTGGGGGCATTGGCTCTAAAGAATACGATTTCAAATGCAGACGTTGCAGATGATGCGGCGATTGCGAAAACAAAACTGTCGGCGGATGTTCAGGCGTCCCTGTCAAAGGCAGACCAAGCAGTTTCTATCGCGGATGCCCCTGAAACGGGTGACTTCGTGTTGGCGATTAGTGATGGTCAAAAAGGCTGGTTTGAGGTGGTTACGGAGTAATCTCAAATCATTATAAACGGCCCTTGGGCCAAGTGTAAAAAAGGAAGTGAAAGAAATGAAAGTAAAGAATGTCGCTTTTTCTGGGGTTGCAGCGGCTATGATGCTTAGTGCTGGTATCGGTGCGGCGGCGGCGGCTCCTCAAATCGCCAGCAAGCAATATGTTGACAATAAGGTTGCCACAGATGTTCAAACACTGCAGACGACGATTGAAAACAACTATACCAAAACAGAGCAGTTACAGGATGTTATCGTAACAAATATCACAAACGAATTGCAGTCGGAAAACAGTGAGTTGAAAACCGCTATTGATGAAGCGTTGGATACCAAGGCGGATGCTGCGACGGTAACTCAGATTCAGAACAATGTTAACACAATGGCTACCACGGTTCAAAATCTGGAGGCGGATGTTGCGGGCAAGGCAGATAAACTGAAGGGCGAGGCAATCAAGGCCGGTAATATCGCAACAATTGATGCGAATGGTAATTATGTTGCCGGAACAGTTGCGGCGGCGGATTTGGTAACAAATGCAACAGTTACTGAAAAGATTACATCTGCATTGGAAGGTAATGAGTCTGTAAAAGAAATCATTACGACAATCGTTAGCAACGGCGATGTTGTCACAGATGCAATCGATACATCTATTGCGTCGGGTACGCTGAAGACAGAGCTAGATAAAAAAGCCAACGCAGCCGATGTTTATACAAAGACAGAAACAGATGCAAAAATCATAAACCTGGCGATTCCAAAGCCACAGGGTGCGTGTGCGTCTGAATCCGGTCGTTGCGTATTGTCGGTTGACACAACTGGTAATTCTTTAATGTGGTTGGATGTGACCGCCCCTCTGGAAGGCACAACAACACCAGCAGAATAATATTTAATAAATAAAAATGGATAAATTATGAAAAAACTTACAACTGGTATATTTACTGTTCTGCTGGGCTTGGTTGCTATTGATGCAAATGCGGCTATTACGTCAAAGGCCTATGTTGATGCCAAGGTATCGACAGAAGTTGGAAAGGTTAATACAAAGGTAACAGAGCTAAATACAACGGTTAATGATTTTACAACAAATATTGGTGATAGAATTAACACCACTATTAACCAAGCGCTGACAAATGAAGATTCCCAAATCTACAAAGAGCTGGAATCTAAGGCTTCGACGGCGGATTTAAAGGCTATTGATGAGCGCTTATACAATGCCGAGGCTGATATTGATGCACTGGAGAGGACAGTTGGAACATCCGAACTGGCGACAGAGGAAAAAACACTGACCGAGGCAATCAATGAATTGAATACTAACAAAGTAACACAGGCTAAGGTTACAACAGATATTGCCGCCGCGGTAAAGGTTGAAACAGACCGTGCAACAGCAGCAGAGCAGGCAAATGCAAATGCTATTGCGGCGAATACAGCGGCTGTTGAACAAGCTCAGGCTGATGCGACACAGGCGCTGAATGAGTCTATTAAGCAGATTAAGGCAACCGGTGAAGACGGAACCTATGTTTTGACTATCAAGACAATCGGCGACCAGGCTACGCTGAAATGGGAGCAGATTGAGCGTGCAGAAGCCACACAAACACCAGAGGCTTAATGCAGTAAATGCCGACGACCGTATTATGCGGTCGTCGGATATAGTGATGTAATATTTTGCATCGTCGGCAGATAAAACAATATTGGTAAAATTAATTATGAAAAAAGCAGGATTTTTAGCACTTTCTTTGGCTATTATGCTCATTGCTGGTGCTGCACGTGCGGATATTGCATCTACATCATATGTAGAAAACGCCATTGCGCAAAAAGAAGACGTATCAAACAAGGCTTCAGAAACCTACACATCCGACAGCACGACACAATACCCGTCAATCCGCGTTGCAGAAACGATTGCCGCCAAGGCGGTTCAGGGGCTGGGTGATTTGGCGGGCCTGGACCAGGTTGGTACGGATGAGATAAAGGACGGCGCTGTAACAAAGGTAAAGTTGGATACATCTGTTCAGGCATCGCTGGGCAAGGCTGATACTGCGGTTCAGTCGGCCGCGCTGACCGCGGAAACACAGGCGCGGACAAATGCAGATAATGCTATTAACACCAAAATAGGTACCGTGCCCGCCGGAAAGACAGTTGTCGGTATGATTGATGAGGCAAAGACCGCGGCAACATACGATGATACGCAGGTTAAGGCGGATATTGCAGCGAATACAGCGGCTATTGAACAAGCTCAGGCTGATGCGACAAAGGGTATTGGTGACGCAGCGGCCGCTGCACAGACAGCTAATGCGGCCAAGGCAGCGATAGATAATGCGTCTACTGGTCTTGGGTCTAAGTTGCCAACGGCAACATATAATACTCAGGTAGGTACGGTTAGTGCAGCAAATATGGGAACAACTGCGACAACAGTAGTTGCTGCAATTAATGAAGTATCGAAAGAAGCTGCGGCTGCGGATGCCAAGGCTGTGGCTGCAGATACCAAGGCGACCGCGGCACAAAGCGCGGCCTCTGCGGCAAATACATTGGCGGCGGCGGCGATTCCAAAGCCATCGGGTACATGTAAGGATTGTGTGCTGAAGTATAATGGCACGGCCTTTTCCTGGGAGGAAATCGGTCGTTAACAGGTGGTATTCTATGGCGCTGTGATAAAATGTTTATGCGCCATATATCCTCTTGTTACGGGATGTAGATTTGTGATAATATAAAACTGGTAGAGAGTTTTTAGGTTATGAAGAATATAGCGGGTGTTTTTGCAGTTTCTTTTATCGCGATTATGTCTGTGGTTGCGGCCCATGCAGATGTTGCTTCTACGGATTTGGTTGATAGACGATTTGAAGCGTTGGCTACGGTGGCAAGTACGGGCTCTTATAACGATTTGACGAATAAGCCGACAATTCCCGCGGCTCAGGTTCAGCCGGACTGGAATGCAACCACGGGTATGGGGGCGATAAAAAATAAGCCTACGTTGGGCGCGCTGGCATCGAAAGCGTCGGTTACAAGTGCGGAGATTACAGACGGCACTATTGTAAATGCGGATATTTCCGCAACAGCCGGGATTGCGCCTTCAAAGATTAACATAGATAAGCTTACTACATATGATACCACGCATACAGACAATGATGAGCGAATCCCTTCAGTAAAGGTGGTAGAGAGCATTGCCGCCGTATCTGCGGATGCTGCGCTTGTCGCCGCTAAGAATGTATATCAGGTTAAGTCTAATGCGAATTACCAGATGGGTTCAGCAAATGGGGCTTGGACTACGATGAGTGGTTCTCAGCAAAATGCTTTGAATTCTGGCATTACAACGGCAAAAGTAACCAAGTACGATAATTATGCCACAGGTAAGCAAGATACTTTGACCCCTGGGAGTAATGGAAATATTAAAGGGGCTGGTAGTGTGACTGTGACTAAGGATGCCTCTGGTGTTATAACCGTATCTGGAACAGACACAAATACAGTTACAACAGCGACAACAACCGGTACCGGAAATGTTGTTTCTGCTATTACGGCAAATAACGGTGCGCTTACGGTTACAAAAGGCGTTACAGCGGCAACACCTGGTGATATTACAAATGCTATAAACGCGTTGGATGTTGCGGCATCAACCGCGGCTGGAAATGTCGTTACAAATGTTAGTCAGACAGATGGAAAAATTTCTGTAACAAAGGGAACAATAAGTGTTCCGACTGTGAATAACGCTACGCTGACAATTAAGCAGGGGGGAGCTGTTAAGGGTACTTTTACCGCGAACCAGGCCACCGCGGCAACAATTGAGTTAACTGATAATAATACAACATATACGGCCAGCGGTTCAAATGGTGTTTCTGCATCAGTTAGTGGTACGTCGGTGAACGTATCCGGTGTATCCGCAACGCGTGATGCGGTTGGGGTGGCAAAGCTGGGAGTTATTCCGGTTGGAACCACTGGTACGGCAACCGCTACTATTTGGGTTGAATAAAGTTTCCCGCAAGGGGGGAGTCTGGAGGAGGGCGTCTTGGCGCCCCATAAGGAGAGAAGACAGCGGCCACGGCCGCTGGTTTTTTATTCGATTAAAATGGTGCTGCGGACTATAGCAGCATCATCAAGCCAATACCCAGTCCTGCTGCGACAATCGCGAACATGGTAAGTGGCCAGAAATATTTTTTTACGATTGCATTTGCCTGTTCCTGGAAGCGCCACAGCAGTGCCGCCACCAGCGCAAAGCGCGCGGTGCGGAACACCGCCGATACACCCAGGAATAGGGCCGCCGGGAATCCCATAAAGCCCGCGCATATCGCCATTAGTTTGTAGGGAATTGGGGTAAAGGCGGTCAGAACTATTATAAATAGGCCATGCTTTATGAACAACTGCTGAGCCATTTCAAATTTTTCCATTGTGGCAAAGTTTTCAATCAGCCATATTCCGACAGAATCAAACAGCCAGAAACCAATAAGGTATGCGATTGCGCCGCCTATCAATGAACCGGCGGCGGCGGCGATTGTTATCGGTATCGCCCGGCGACGGTTTGCGATAATGGGTGGTGTCATGAATACTTCGGGCGGGACAAATAAAAATATTGATTCACATATTGTTAAAACAAAAACTATCCATGCATAGGCTGGATGTTCTGATTTTTTAAGAATAGATTCTATAAGTTTCATTTTTCCCCCGATTTCTCAAAATTTTTCTTGATTGTACATAAATTTAGTCTAATTTACAAATCATAAGTACAAAAAAGATAACAATATGCAGAAAAAACGTACAAATTCAAATCGACCCGACCGCATTGCGGCCAAGGTTCAGGTGCTGGTTGCGGAAATATTGCGTGATAATTATGGAGAGGACCCCATTTTGCGCGGGGCATCGCTGGGCAAGGCTGATACTGCGGTTCAGTCGGCCGCGCTGACCGCGGAAACACAGGCGCGGACAAATGCAGATAATGCTATTAACACCAAAATAGGTACCGTGCCCGCCGGAAAGACAGTTGTCGGTATGATTGATGAGGCAAAGACCGCGGCAACATACGATGATACGCAGGTTAAGGCGGATATTGCAGCGAATACAGCGGCTATTGAACAAGCTCAGGCTGATGCGACAAAGGGTATTGGTGACGCAGCGGCCGCTGCACAGACAGCTAATGCGGCCAAGGCAGCGATAGATAATGCGTCTACTGGTCTTGGGTCTAAGTTGCCAACGGCAACATATAATACTCAGGTAGGTACGGTTAGTGCAGCAAATATGGGAACAACTGCGACAACAGTAGTTGCTGCAATTAATGAAGTATCGAAAGAAGCTGCGGCTGCGGATGCCAAGGCTGTGGCTGCAGATACCAAGGCGACCGCGGCACAAAGCGCGGCCTCTGCGGCAAATACATTGGCGGCGGCGGCGATTCCAAAGCCATCGGGTACATGTAAGGATTGTGTGCTGAAGTATAATGGCACGGCCTTTTCCTGGGAGGAAATCGGTCGTTAACAGGTGGTATTCTATGGCGCTGTGATAAAATGTTTATGCGCCATATATCCTCTTGTTACGGGATGTAGATTTGTGATAATATAAAACTGGTAGAGAGTTTTTAGGTTATGAAGAATATAGCGGGTGTTTTTGCAGTTTCTTTTATCGCGATTATGTCTGTGGTTGCGGCCCATGCAGATGTTGCTTCTACGGATTTGGTTGATAGACGATTTGAAGCGTTGGCTACGGTGGCAAGTACGGGCTCTTATAACGATTTGACGAATAAGCCGACAATTCCCGCGGCTCAGGTTCAGCCGGACTGGAATGCAACCACGGGTATGGGGGCGATAAAAAATAAGCCTACGTTGGGCGCGCTGGCATCGAAAGCGTCGGTTACAAGTGCGGAGATTACAGACGGCACTATTGTAAATGCGGATATTTCCGCAACAGCCGGGATTGCGCCTTCAAAGATTAACATAGATAAGCTTACTACATATGATACCACGCATACAGACAATGATGAGCGAATCCCTTCAGTAAAGGTGGTAGAGAGCATTGCCGCCGTATCTGCGGATGCTGCGCTTGTCGCCGCTAAGAATGTATATCAGGTTAAGTCTAATGCGAATTACCAGATGGGTTCAGCAAATGGGGCTTGGACTACGATGAGTGGTTCTCAGCAAAATGCTTTGAATTCTGGCATTACAACGGCAAAAGTAACCAAGTACGATAATTATGCCACAGGTAAGCAAGATACTTTGACCCCTGGGAGTAATGGAAATATTAAAGGGGCTGGTAGTGTGACTGTGACTAAGGATGCCTCTGGTGTTATAACCGTATCTGGAACAGACACAAATACAGTTACAACAGCGACAACAACCGGTACCGGAAATGTTGTTTCTGCTATTACGGCAAATAACGGTGCGCTTACGGTTACAAAAGGCGTTACAGCGGCAACACCTGGTGATATTACAAATGCTATAAACGCGTTGGATGTTGCGGCATCAACCGCGGCTGGAAATGTCGTTACAAATGTTAGTCAGACAGATGGAAAAATTTCTGTAACAAAGGGAACAATAAGTGTTCCGACTGTGAATAACGCTACGCTGACAATTAAGCAGGGGGGAGCTGTTAAGGGTACTTTTACCGCGAACCAGGCCACCGCGGCAACAATTGAGTTAACTGATAATAATACAACATATACGGCCAGCGGTTCAAATGGTGTTTCTGCATCAGTTAGTGGTACGTCGGTGAACGTATCCGGTGTATCCGCAACGCGTGATGCGGTTGGGGTGGCAAAGCTGGGAGTTATTCCGGTTGGAACCACTGGTACGGCAACCGCTACTATTTGGGTTGAATAAAGTTTCCCGCAAGGGGGGAGTCTGGAGGAGGGCGTCTTGGCGCCCCATAAGGAGAGAAGACAGCGGCCACGGCCGCTGGTTTTTTATTCGATTAAAATGGTGCTGCGGACTATAGCAGCATCATCAAGCCAATACCCAGTCCTGCTGCGACAATCGCGAACATGGTAAGTGGCCAGAAATATTTTTTTACGATTGCATTTGCCTGTTCCTGGAAGCGCCACAGCAGTGCCGCCACCAGCGCAAAGCGCGCGGTGCGGAACACCGCCGATACACCCAGGAATAGGGCCGCCGGGAATCCCATAAAGCCCGCGCATATCGCCATTAGTTTGTAGGGAATTGGGGTAAAGGCGGTCAGAACTATTATAAATAGGCCATGCTTTATGAACAACTGCTGAGCCATTTCAAATTTTTCCATTGTGGCAAAGTTTTCAATCAGCCATATTCCGACAGAATCAAACAGCCAGAAACCAATAAGGTATGCGATTGCGCCGCCTATCAATGAACCGGCGGCGGCGGCGATTGTTATCGGTATCGCCCGGCGACGGTTTGCGATAATGGGTGGTGTCATGAATACTTCGGGCGGGACAAATAAAAATATTGATTCACATATTGTTAAAACAAAAACTATCCATGCATAGGCTGGATGTTCTGATTTTTTAAGAATAGATTCTATAAGTTTCATTTTTCCCCCGATTTCTCAAAATTTTTCTTGATTGTACATAAATTTAGTCTAATTTACAAATCATAAGTACAAAAAAGATAACAATATGCAGAAAAAACGTACAAATTCAAATCGACCCGACCGCATTGCGGCCAAGGTTCAGGTGCTGGTTGCGGAAATATTGCGTGATAATTATGGAGAGGACCCCATTTTGCGCGGGGTATCGCTGGTAGGGGCGGTGGCGCATGGCGGTTTGCAGTTTGTGCGGTTGTATTATTATTCGCGAAACGAAGACATTGCCGCGGTGCAAAAGCGCCTGGACGAGGTTGTGCGGACTGTTCGCTTTGAGTTGGCGGCCAGAATGAATCAAAAGTATGTTCCTGATATTCGTTTCGAATATGATGATACGCTGGAGCGGGCCGAGCGTATTGATGAATTGTTGGAGAATATTGCGAATGAAAAGATATAACGATTTTATACCAAAAGGCGATGTGCATTTATGTTCTAGTGTTACGGACAGTTTGTTGCGGGATTTCTATATGATTGCCAATCAAACACGCCCGAATAATGCAGAGATGATTTTTAAAACACTGCAGCATGAAGTACATGATCTGCATCATATTCTGCTGGTATATAAGATGCGCGATTATGTATATGGGTTTATCTCAGGTCATCTTATTCCAGGGAACGACAATGTTCAGGCAGAAGCTCGTATAAACTGGCTGTTTGTGGAACCGATAGCACAGAAAAAAGGCATAGGTTCAAAGCTTATCTCTGGATTTGAGAATCATTTAAAAGAAGTTTGGAAGGTATATCGGATACAGGTTCAGCCAGTGCCAACTTTACAGTCCAAGAATTTTTATACCAAGCATGGATATGCTCCGGGAATTATACCGTATCTGTATGCAAAAGATTTGTCGCGCTGATAATACAGAAAATCCCATAAAAAACCGATTGCAAGTTTTAATATACTGGTGTACCATTGCCGCATGAGCCAGAATAATATTAGAAACTTTGCAATAGTTGCACACATAGACCACGGTAAATCCACTTTATCCGACAGATTGATTGAGTTCACAGGCGGCCTGGCATCGCGTGAAATGAAGGCCCAGGTTTTGGACTCTATGGATATAGAGCGCGAGCGTGGCATTACAATCAAGGCCCAGACAGTACGTCTTAGCTACAAGGCAAACGATGGGCAGGTATATCAGCTTAATTTAATGGATACGCCCGGGCATGTCGATTTCTCGTATGAGGTATCGCGTTCTTTGGCCGCGTGTGAAGGGGCGCTGGTTCTGGTTGATGCAACCCAGGGGGTTCAGGCACAGACGTTGGCGAATGCTTATCTGGCATTGGATAATGATTTGGAAATGCTGCCTGTTTTAAACAAGGTAGACCTGCCGTCAAGCGATGTTGACGCGGTGCGGGAACAAATTGCGGATGTTATCGGACTGGATGCGTCCCAGGCGCTGGCTGTTTCTGGTAAGACGGGGGCGGGTGTTCCCGAACTGCTGGAGGAGATTGTTCAAAAGCTGCCTGCGCCGCGGGGGAATGAAAATGCGCCGACGCGCGCGTTACTGGTCGATTCGTGGTATGATTCATATCTGGGTGTTGTGATATTGGTGCGTGTTGTTGACGGAAAGTTGGCACGTGGTCAAAAAATTAAATTCATGGCCACCGGGGCGGAGTATGTTGTAGATAAAATCGGATACTTTACGCCCAAAATGGTTAATACAGAAGAGCTTAAGACCGGTGAAATTGGTTTTATTATTACAGGTATGAAGACCATACATGACTGTAAGGTTGGTGATACTATCTTAGATGTTCGTGGTGGCGGGGATGCATTGCCCGGGTTTAAGCCATCGATTCCCGTTGTATTTTCATCATTCTTTCCGGTAGAAGCCGATGATTATCCAGCATTGCGTGAAAGTGCAGAGAAGCTGGCGTTAAATGATGCATCGTTTATGTTTACGACGGAAAAATCATCTGCGCTGGGCTTTGGTTTGCGATGCGGATTTTTGGGCCTGCTGCATATGGAAATCATAAGCGAGCGTTTGTCGCGTGAATTTAATTTGACGCTTATTAACACTGTTCCCAGTGTGCTCTACAAGCTGTATCTGCGTGGTGGTGACGTTATGGATTTGGAAAACCCTGCGGATATGCCGGAACCTACAAAAATAGAACGGATAGAAGAACCTTGGGTGCGTGCAACAATTATGATGCCCGATAAATACATGGGTGGGATTATGGCCCTGTGCTCGGAGCGGCGCGGTATTCAGGAAAATATTTCCTATGTCGGAAACCGTGCGGTTTTGGTATATCTGTTACCGCTGGCGGAAATAGTTTTTGATTTTTATGACCGGGTAAAATCGATATCTTCTGGTTATGCGTCTTTTGATTACGTATTGCAGGGATATCAGGCATCGGATTTGGTAAAGGTATCTATTTTGGTAAATGACGAAAATGTTGAGCCACTGTCGTTTATGTGTCACCGCAGTTTTGCAGAAAAGCGCGGGCGCCAGATTGTGGAAAAACTAAAAGACCTTATACCGCGACACCAGTTTAAAATACCGTTGCAGGCGGCAATCGGTGGAAAAATTATAGCGAGAGAGACTATTGCGGCATACCGCAAGGATGTTACCGCAAAATGTTACGGTGGGGATATAACACGTAAGCGCAAGTTGCTGGAAAAGCAAAAAGAAGGCAAAAAGCGTATGCGTACGTTCGGCAGTGTTGAGATACCGCAGAGTGCATTTATCAACGCGCTAAAAGTAAGTTAATCAAATATAAGGAATAGTCAGATGTTTGCAAATTTTGTTCAAAAGTGGAATGCATTTAAGGCAGATTTTGAAGAATATAAAAAGTTGCGTCGTATTGCATCTATTGCAAAGCGTAATTTGTTAGAGCTTCGTGGAAAAATAACAGTGTTTATTTCAATGGATGAAAAAATTTCTCGCAAGCGCTGTATTCAATCAAAACTGTTGGAGGTGCCGAGAAGGGACGTATGTGATACTGTCTTGGAGCCGGCCGGTGCTCATTATGTTCAGTGTGAACACTATTGCCCAAATTTTCGTGCTGTCAAAGATAAGGAAAATGCTCAGCCCTGCACGGATACAGCATGTCCGTGTTATGCCGCAAACAAAGCCTATGCAGAAGCGGCGGTTCAATATACGGATGCGGTAAAAAAGCGTCGTGCGTTTTGGAACAAAAATAATACAAACGTAAAACAGATGTAAGCGGGGGCGGCTGTGGCTCATCAGTTCTATTTTAACCCATATATTCTGGATAATTTGCCGGCACCAAATTCGGGCTTTGACGTTGTCCAGGATATATCAGAGCCACGATTGAGAATGTATGTCACAAGCCGCGGTGTAAAAACTTTCTTTGTACGCAAGCGCATCGGTGGTCGCGACCGAAGAATTATAATCGGAAATTATCCAGATATGGATATAGAGCAGGCCCGTGATAGTGTTTCATCTGTGTTGGCAAGTGCGGCGGAAAAGCCAAAGACGCGTCGTCGTAAAATCTCGTTTGGAAGACTAACAGATATGTATCTAAACGAACGTGTTCGACGCAGCGAAGATGGAATGGTAAAACTGCGGCGTGCGATTGAACGGCACTTAGGCGAATTAGATGAGAAAAATATTTCCGAAGTAACATTTGAAGATGTCATGGATGTGATTGGCTCCATCCATGGTGCGGCGATTGCGCGTCGCATGCAGGAACTGGTTCAGAGTATTTTTAAATATGCTCTCGAGACGGGATATATAAAAGAAAATCCCATTTCCAAAATGCCAAAAGTTACGCAGCATCGACGTGTCCGGCCATTAACTAAATCCGGGATAGTTAGATTGATTGCCGCAATTGACGACGAGCCGTCGCCGGTTCTACGTGCTGCGTTTATGATGCTGGTATATGGATTCGCGCCAAAGTCGCAGGTGTTTTCGATGCGCTGGTCTGATTTGGATTTCAATCATTATATGTGGGGCGCGCGCCCGCTATCGGATGCCGCGGCCGTATTGCTGCAGGATTTGCCGCAGGACGGGAACTGGGTTTTTTCCGTGCGCGGTCGTATGCGCTTAACAGACCCGCGTGTGGCCTGGCGTCGTGTGGTTGCCGCGGCTGGAATTCCGAATTTAACAATGGATGATGTGCATAAATTTATGATGCGACATTTGGTTTGGGCATCGGGCGCCGAAGACTTGCGCACAAATATGAATGAGCTGATTGATGAAATAAATTCTTCAAACATATAAATATCGTTTTGTCAAGTTTTGTTATCGTTTGTTATAATTTCTTGACACCAATGCCATAAAATGATAGCGTTAAGTAATGACACGCCCAGAGCAGGGCCACACATTTAACTGAAACAAAGGAAAAAAAATGACAACTTTTGAAAAAGTAAAAAAAATCGTAGCTGATAAGCTGGGCGTTGACGAAGCAAAAGTCACCGAAACAGCTGCATTCGTAAACGATTTGGGTGCTGATTCTTTGGACGTTGTTGAATTCGTTATGGAAGTTGAAAAAGAATTCGATATTACAATTCCTGACGAAGAAGCCGCGAAACTGGCAACAGTTGGCGATGCGGTTAAATACATCGAATCCCACAAAAAATAATTTTTGTTAGGGTATTTTATCGTGAGATAAACAAATCCGTCGCAATGTATTTTTGTTGGCGGATTTTTTTCTGTATTTTCGCCGGCCAAAGGTTTATTATATGGCCATAGACAGATAAGTATAAAAGGAATATAGAAAATGAGAAGAGTAGTTATAACAGGCATGGGAATCGTATCACCGGTCGGTACCGGGATTGAACATGCGTGGAAAAATATTTTGGAGGGTAAATCCGGCGTTCGTAAAATTGACACGTTTGATGCGTCTGATTGCGCATCCCAGATTGCCGGTTTGCCTGTATGCGGGACAGAGCCCGGTCAGTATAACCCCGACAGTGTTGTTGAACCGCGCGACCAGCGCAAAATGGACAAGGGTATTGTTTATGGTGTTGTTGCCGCAGACGAGGCAATGCGCGATGCGGGGCTGATTGACTATACCGGCGACAAAGAACGTATCGGTGTATCGATTGGTATGGGTATCGGTGGTTTGAATACAATTTATGATAATTGTGTTGAATTATATACCGGTGGCCCGCGTCGTATCAGCCCATTCTTTATCCCAAAATGCATTATTAACATGACAGCTGGACATGTATCCATTCGTTATGGACTAAAAGGGCCGAACTTATCCGTTGTAACGGCGTGTGCATCTGCGGCGCATTCAATCGGCGAAGCCGCGCGTCTGATTCAGCATGGCGATGCAGATATTATGCTGGCCGGTGGGTCCGAGGCGGCGGTTGGTAAAATCGGCGTTGCCGGATTTTCAGCGATGAAGGCACTGTCAACGCGTAATGATGAACCGGAAAAAGCATCCCGTCCATGGGACAAGGGGCGCGACGGCTTTATTATGGCCGAAGGCGCCGGTATTTTGGTTTTGGAAGAATATGAACATGCCAAGGCACGCGGTGCAAAAATTTATGCCGAGGTTGCAGGATACGGTATGTCTGGCGATGCGTATCATATCACTGCGCCGGCCGAAGGCGGCGAGGGCGGCCTGCGCGCGATGAAGGCGGCTTTGCGTGATGCAAATCTGACACCGGCCGATGTTGACTATATCAATGCGCATGGAACATCGACGGGCCTGGGTGACATTGGTGAATTAACAGCTGTAAAAGGGTTGTTTGGCGACCTGCCGGTTTCCATGTCATCTACTAAATCTATGACGGGGCATCTGTTGGGCGCAGCTGGCGCGGTAGAGGCTATATTCTGCACGTTGGCGATTCGTGACGGTATTGCGCCGGCGACAATCAATCTGGAAGATCCGGTTGACGAAGTTGGCAACTTTGACCTGGTTCCGAACAAGGCTAAAAAGCGCAAAC
Organism: Alphaproteobacteria bacterium; assembly: GCA_013316395.1. GTDB lineage: Bacteria > Pseudomonadota > Alphaproteobacteria > Rs-D84 > Rs-D84 > Enterousia. The sequence goes on from WSMU01000003.1 coordinate 15,074, forward strand.
TCGATGTTGCAATCAGTAACAGTTTCGGTTTTGGTGGCACAAATGCGTCCCTGGTTCTGAAAAAGGTTACAGAATAATAAAAAGCCCCAAAACGGGGCTTTTTTAGTGTAGAAACAATTTGTTAAAAAGAAAAAACGGTGCCTATTCAAAAGGACCGTTTTCCTACATTGTTATTTTTAATAATTTTATCCCAGATTTTCGCTATATGTCAACCCAAAAAATTGCCGAAAAAAAACGGTGGTTTTATGTTCAAGAAAGTTGTTGTGTTGGCGATTGTTGCGCTGTTGTGTTGGGAAAATAATTCGTTGGGTGGACGTTTGGTGCAATGCTGTTTTCGAAAGAACGAGGAAGGCATATTTGCGCCTGTTACGGCGGAATCCTGCTCAAAATGTCCGCCCGGATGCAATGATTTATGCGATGAAGGGGGGCTTGACCCGATTCTGACATGTGGGGATGAATGTAAAGGGCTGACTGATTGGAGCGCCCCTAATGGAGTTTTGATAACAAAAGCTACTTATCAAACCCGCTGTAATGTTACATATTGTGAGTATAGGTGTATTGCGGGGTATTATGGACGCGGAAAAAATTGTATGGCGTGTCCAGGCTCTTTTTTGTTATCGGGAAATGGTGAGGTTGGAACCAGCAATGTGGGGGCGACACTAATAACGCAGTGCTATTCCGTATCCGGTAAAGATACATCTGGAAATTTTGTCTTTTCGCCCGCGTGTTTCTATTCGGAATAAAGCCGGGGACAATCGTCCCCGGTTCATTTTTAATCATGATGGCAGTCATTGTTTACGATTGTAAAACTGCCTGTTTGATCGCCGTATTGCGTACCTTTGGGTATATAGCAGTCTGTTTGCAGGGTAGAGCCAGGTGCAGAAGTTGCCGGCCCCGGATAGGCTGGCCATCTGTTACAGGTTGATGTGGCTGATGTTGGTGTGCCGTAATAATGTTCCGCACAGCGATAATTGGTCGTCTGGGACCAGCCAGAAGATGCACATGTATAAATGCTTTCCTTTTCAATCATTGGTACGTTATAGGTCGAGTCTTTCTTTGCCGTTTCCCAGTAAGTGTTTTCTGGTTTGGTGTCGATATAACATTTTTGCGTACATTTTCCGCTTATGCATATATAGCCTTTTTCGTTGTCGCATTGGTTGTTGTTGGTGCAATAGTTTGAAATTTGGAGACACCGGCCATATATTTCATTGATGTTTTTTTGACACTTAAATCCACTTACGCAATCGCTGTCGGACTGGCATGAGCATATTATATTGCTTAATACGCCTATTATACTGTTGTCGTTAAATTCTTGTAGCCCCATTGCGTTTATAAGGTTGGCCTGACATGCTGCGGTGACATTTAATGCGCAGTTGCCACCGCCCCAGCCATTTTTTGTTACCAGGCGCCAGTAGTTGTCACGATAGTTCAGGCTTTCTATGCCGTAAACATTTATGTATTTTGATGTGCATTCTGTAAAAAGGCCGCCAGGGTAATAGGTGCTGGTATCCGCGGCCCCGTGGCATGCCCCGGTTGCCAGGATGAATGCAGCGAACGCTGTTGTTATTTTTTTCATTTTCTAACTCCTTGTTTGGTAAACAAAAAACCACCAAGGATTTGGTGGTCGGGGAGTTAAGAAAATCATACAACATAATGACCCCGCCAGCTTTTGGATAAACCTGTGGTATGGCTGACGGCTCCCCGACGCTATGCGGGGGGTACAATAGCGGGCGCAGAAAAATGCGCCGCATATATGCGGATTACGATGTATCGATACACCGATGTTGTATGGGATTTCTTAAGTCCCAGAACCCACATCCCTGTAGATTCAAGGCAATTATAAAAAATATGGGACTTTAAAACAATAATAAAAAAACGGGGGGGGGCCCCGTTTTTTATTTTTCTTCTTTGTTTATCCCCAGCGTATCTTTTACCGGTTCTATAATTGTTGTTTTCGCACTGTCTAGTGTTCTTATAAGTGCGCGCCGGATTTTGCCGCTGATTGTCATAGGCAGGCTTTCTACGAATTCTATCACACGCGGATATTTATATGCCGCGGTGCGGGAACGGACATGATCCTGCAACTGGCGTACAAGTATGTCGCCGGGTTGGAAGTACTTGTTTAAGACGATTGTTGCTTTTACGGCTTGGCCGCGGGATGGGTCGGGGATGCCGGTTACGGCTACCTCGCGGACGGCCGGGTGTTCCAGTAACACGCTTTCTACCTCAAACGGGCTAATGCGGTATCCGCTGCTCTTTATCAAATCATCGTTACGGCCCACAAACCAGAAGTAGCCGTCCGCATCGCGGAATGCCACGTCGCCGGTATGATAGTAGCCGTCACGGTACACAGATGCGGTTTGTTTTTCGTTTTTATGGTATCCCAGGAACAGGCCGACGGGGCGACGTTCTTTTAAATTAACGCATATTTCGCCGACAGTGCCGTTGGGTACGGGGCGACCGCGCTCGTCCAGCAGTTCAACATCCCAACCTGCCGCGGGCATTCCCATGCTGCCGGGTTTTGGCTCAATCCATTCATGATTAAACAGCATTACGCATGTTTCCGTCTGGCCAAAGCCTTCGCGCATTTTTATCCCTGTGGCCTTTAGAAATCTTTCATATACCTCCGGATTCAGGGCTTCGCCGGCAATGTCGGCCTTGGTCAGTGCCGTCAGGTCGTATTTGCTTAAATCCGCATGCAGCAACATCTTATATACCGTTGGCGGTGCGCAGAAAGATGTAACATGATTTTCTGATATCGCCTTTAGCAGGTCGTGCGCGGTAAAGCGGCCGGCAAAATCAAACACAAACACTGTGGCCCCGGCCAACCACTGGCCGTACATTTTTCCCCAGCTGCATTTTGCCCAGCCCGATTCGGACAGTGTAAAATGAATGTCGCCATCGCGCAGACGCTGCCAGAACAGGGCGGTGTTAATATGCCCCAGGGGATATGCAAAATTGTGTGCGACCATTTTTGGTAAATCCGTTGTGCCGCTGGTAAAATATAAAACCATGGTATCGCCTGTCTCGTTCGGGATACGGGCGAATGTTGTTGGGGATTGTTCTATCCCGGCGGCAACATCTTCGCATGGGATAAGCTGAATATTATCATCACCAATTGCGTTGCGGATTTCGTTTACAATATATCCGTCATCAAATGCTATTATGTTTTTTACATCAGCGGTATTTATTCGGTATTTAATATCCTCTGCCTTTAGTTGATTCGTCGAAGGAATTGGAATCGCACCCAGCTTGTGCATCGCCAGCATTAAAATCCAGTATTCCCAGCGCCGACGCATGAACAGTAAAACTGTGTCGCCTTTTTTTATTCCGCGAGCGCTTAAAAAGTTTGCCGCCGCATTTGATGCACGCGCCAAATCGCGGAATGTAAATGTTTTTTTGTCACCTGCGTCATCATTCCATATTAACGCAACCTTGTCCGGGCTTTCTATTGCCAGTGCATCAATTACATCATATGCGAAATTAAAGTTATCCGGAACCTGGGGGATTGCGTTTTGTTTATAGTCCTCGTAGCTGTCAAAATTGGCCTTTGACAAGAATTTTAAAGCGAACATATTTATTCCTTATTTATATACAGGATAAAATATGGTTCATTAAATGATAATTACAAGTGAATTTTATAAATAAAAATAGTTGCATTTTATAAAAAACAGGTGCATAATCCCGCCATATCGGAGTGTAGCTCAGTCTGGTAGAGCGCTGCGTTCGGGTCGCAGAGGTCGTAGGTTCGAATCCTGTCACTCCGACCAAAAATTTAACCGCCCCTTGTGGGCGGTTTGATTTTTGGATTGTGGTGCGGATGAGAACCGTAAAGGTTCGACTACGACTTGGTGGCCGCAATGCGGACACCGTAGGAGTGCCCCGCAGGCGCTGTGCGCCGAGGGAATCCTGTCACTCCGACCAAAAATTTAACCGCCCACAAGGGGCGGTTTCTTATTAGCGTTTGCAAAATCTTTTTTATCTGCAATAATATCCGGGTTATGAAACGCAGAAATTTTAAACAAAAAAAATTCATGATTTTCTTCGGTTTGGCAATGCTGGCCGCATTGATTACCGGTGTTTATATGGTCGGGTTTTACTCGCCACTGCGCAGCAGCGTGGTTATAAATGTTCCGCGCGGGGCCAGTGTTTCATCTGTGGCACGCCAGCTGGTTCAAAAGGGGGTAATTGATTCGGTTCCTTTGTTTAAAATGTGTGTCCGCATGGCCGATGGGCGTGTCCAAAGCGGCGAGTATGAATTCCCGCCGTATGCCAGCGCATGGCGTGTGGCGCGCATGCTGGCGACGGGTGATGTTGCCGCTACAACGGTCGTTATTCCCGAAGGCCTGACAATACGCCAGATAAAGCAGTTGTTGTTGCAGGCGCAGGGGCTGAGCGGGGTGGTTGAGTGCGATGGCCCCAGTGATATGCCTGTTTGCAATCTGCGTGACGGTGATGTTTTTCCTGATACGTACCGGGTGGCACGTGGGACATCGCGATTGGCGCTGCTGGATTTGGCACGTAAAAAGATGGTGGCTATTCATGACGCCTGGGAACGGGCAGGGCGTATCGCGCCATCGCCGCTTAAAACCTGGAATGAGGTGATAACGCTGGCGTCTATTGTTCAAAAGGAAACGCCGCGTGCCGAAGAAATGCCGACCGTTGCCAGTGTTTATGTTAACCGTCTGCGAAAAAATATGCGGTTGCAGGCGGACCCCACGGTTGTTTATGCACTGACCGGTGGGCTGGGGGATATGCAGGGGGCGGCGCTGTTGCGTGGTCATCTTAAGGTGGATAGTCCTTATAATACATATACACATTATGGTCTGCCGCCGGCGCCAATCGCCAATGTCGGCCAGGCTGCAATTCGCGCAGTGCTAAAGCCTGCGGATACAAATTATCTGTTTTTTGTCGCAGATGGGCGTGGCGGACATCGGTTTTCGAATTCGTATGAGCAGCATATGCGCTATCATGCTGACTGGCGCGCGATAAAAAAAAGTAGAAATTAAAGTCTTGCAATCGACAAAAACATTAAAAATCATAATAATTTAATTATATAACGAAATTGACGCTTTGTATTAAAAAGCCCCGTAAATCCGGGGTTTTTTGAATGTTTTTTAGGAAGTTTTTCCGATTCGAAAGCCGGCTTAGCATAGCATATTTATAGGGGTTTTGCAAAAATCTTTTCCCTTGCGGGTGGTCTGAGGCCAATAGTAAAATATTCTTAAGAACTAGAAAAAATGTCTAGTTGTTAACTTAAAGAAAGGATAGAGTATGAAAAAATTAGCTTTGACTTCTTTGTTCGCCGTATTTGCTGTTTCCGGCGCGCATGCGGCCAATATCATTGATGGTAATCCGTTGTATCGTCCGGACCAGGGTCGTTTTTACAGTGTAACCACGGTTGGTTCAAATACTGAAAATACAAAGACTGTCGCTCTGAATGAAGAATTTGCGTATGGAATTACCAAGAATTTGGCGGTGGTTTTGGCAACAAACGTATCGCAGACAGATTGGTTTGATACCGCCGACTGGGGGATGACATCCTTTGGCTTGAATTATCGTGCAATCGATATGGGCAACTGGAAGGGTGACCTGTTCGGTGCTTATTCGGTAACGCCGGTTTGGGGTGACCATGCATCGTTCTTGGATGAAGATAATACAGACTATGTCTGGACATTGGGTGCGCGTGCCGGTTACGTATCTGATAATGGCTGGACGGTTGCCGGACATATCGCGTTTGATTATGCGAACACGGAATCCTTTAACTGGGATGACGAAGGTCTGCACCAACTGCGCCTGGGCTTGGATGGTCAGGTCCTGCTGAGCAGTGAATGGAACCTGGTTGCGGGTGTTGAATATACCACTAATACAGATAACTGGGATGACAAACCGGGTGTTTGGACAGGTAAAGTCGGTGTAAACTACAATATCGATGAAACCAAGTTTGTTGGTGCATATGTCGGCAAAGAGATGTCTCATGAAGCCGAAGGCAAATGGAAGGTTCAGGATGGCTTTGCATTTGGTGCCAAATTCGGTATTGATTTCTAAGTCTTTATCATAATGAAAATTGCGCGCCCCGACAGCATATCGGGGCGCGCTTGTACAAACATGAAAATAGTGCGAAAAAATGCCGGTACTAAATATATTTTTGTGCGTTTGCGTTATTGGATAAATCCGCCGAAATGTGCGGGTTTGACATTTATTCCTTTATTATTTTTTCCTAGATTTTTCTTGACAATCTTGGGGGGCGCGGTTATAGTATGTTCGCTTTCCGTGTAAATAAGGAAAGAAAAAATACAGAAATCTGCACGATTTGACAGATTTATAATCACCCGGTACGCCTGGTGAAGTAAGTCTGACGGGCAGTTTTTGTGGACAAAAGTTATAAGGAAAAAAGAGATTTTGAATGCCAACAGTAAACCAACTGATTCGGAAACCGCGTAAAAAGGTTGTTGTGAAATCCACGGCACCTGACATGGTTGAATGCCCGCAGAAGCGTGGTGTTTGCACGCGTGTTTATACGACTACACCTAAGAAACCTAACTCGGCGCAGCGTAAGGTTGCTCGTGTTAAACTGGCGAACGGTCATGAAGTAACCGCATACATTCCGGGCGAAGGTCACAACCTGCAGGAACATAGCGTTGTTATGATTCGTGGCGGTCGTGTAAAGGACTTGCCTGGTGTTAAATATCATATTATCCGTGGTGTCTTGGATACCAAGGGTGTTGATAGCCGTAAGCAGGGTCGCTCCTTGTATGGTGCAAAGGTAAAGAAATAATGCAAAAACATGCGGCCTTGCCGTGTGAGTAATCCGGACATCCGGGTGAAGAATAAAAGGAAAAAAAATGTCAAGACGTAAAAGCGCAGCTAAACGTGAAATATTGCCAGATTCCAAGTATAACAATCTGGTTGTTGCAAAATTGATTAATAATGTAATGTGGGACGGCAAGAAAGAAGTTGCCGAAAATATCGTTTACAGCGCGATGGATGAACTGAAGAAAATCGCAAAAGACGGTGATGAATTGGCTGGATTGTTGGAGGCTATTGATGCCTTGAAACCTTCTGTTGAAGTTAAGGGCCGCCGTGTTGGTGGTGCGACCTATCAGGTGCCAGTAGAAGTTCGTCCTGCACGTCAGCAGACATTGGCTTTGCGTAACTTGGTTATGTATGCGCGCAAGCGTGGTGAGCGTAATATGGCGGCTCGCTTGTTCGGTGAACTGCGTGATGCATTGAATGGCCAGGGTGGCGCGTTCAAGAAAAAGATTGATACGCACAAAATGGCAGAGGCGAACAAGGCGTTTGCACACTTCCGCTGGTAATATAAAAAATATAAGACAATTTAAACTAAGGAAAGACACATGTCTGTTGGAAAAACCGCTCCTTTACATATGTACCGCAATATCGGCATTATGGCCCATATTGACGCTGGTAAAACAACTACGTCGGAACGTATCTTGTTCTATACCGGAAAAAGCTATAAAATCGGCGAAGTGCACGACGGGGCCGCGACAATGGACTGGATGGCCCAGGAACAGGAACGCGGTATTACTATTACATCTGCGGCGACAACATGCTTTTGGCGTGACCATCGTATCAACTTGATTGATACCCCGGGGCACGTTGACTTTACAATGGAAGTAGAACGTTCTCTGCGCGTTTTGGACGGTGCGGTTGCGGTATTTGAATCTGTATCCGGTGTTCAGCCTCAAACTGAAACTGTATGGCGCCAGGCTGATCGTTATAATGTTCCGCGTATTTGCTTTATTAACAAGATGGACCGTATTGGTGGAAACTTCTTCCGCTGTGTTGATATGATTCGTGAACGTTTGGGGGCAAATCCTCTGGTTTTGAACTTCCCGATTGGTGCGGAATCCGACTTTAAGGGCGTTGTTGACGTTCTGGAAATGAAGGGTATCGTATGGCAGGATGAAAACGGCAGCAACCCTGTTGTTGTTGACATTCCCGAAGACCTGAAGGCAAAGGCCGAAGAACTGCACAATCGTTTGATTGAAGAAGTTGTAACACTTGATGATGCGGTAATGGAAGCCTATATGGAGGGCACAGTACCGGACCACGACACAATTAAAAAGCTGTTGCGCAAGGGTACAATTGCACAGAACTTTGTTCCCGTAATGTGCGGTTCGGCGTTTAAGAACAAGGGTGTTCAGCCGCTGTTGGATGCGATTGTTGACTATCTGCCGTCCCCGTTGGATATTCCGGCGATTAAGGGTACAAAGATGGACGGTGAAAGCGTTGCAGAACGCAAACCCAGCGTAAATGAGCCGTTCAGCGCTCTGGCGTTTAAGGTTGCAAATGACCCGTTTGTTGGAAATTTGATGTTTATCCGCGTATATTCGGGTAAATTGACATCCGGTTCATATATTTATAACTCCAACCGCGACAAGCGTGAGCGTGTTGGTCGTATGTTGCTGATGCACGCGAATAACCGTGAAGAAATCAAAGAAGCAACAGCAGGCGATATTGTAACGTTGGTCGGTATGAAAGAAACAATCACTGGCGATACGCTGTGTGATGAATCAAATCCGATTATTCTGGAAAACATTCATGTTCCAGAGCCGGTTATCAGCATTGCTGTTGAGCCCAAGACCAAGGCGGACATTGAAAAGATGTCGCTGGGCCTGCAGGCGCTGGCTAAGGAAGACCCGTCTTTCCGTGTATCGGTGGACGAAGAATCCGGTCAGACAATTCTGGCAGGTGTGGGTGAGTTGCATTTGGAAATTTTGGTTGACCGCTTGCTGCGTGAATTTAAAGTTGATGTTGCTGTGGGTGAACCTCGCATTGCATATCGTGAAACCTTCCGCAAGGCGATTACCGAAGAATATACTCACAAGAAACAGTCGGGTGGTTCGGGTCAGTATGCTCAGGTTAAGATTGAATTTGAACCTGTAGAACCGGGCGAAGGATATTCGTTTGACAATAAAATTGTTGGTGGTGCGATTCCGAAAGAATACATCCCCGGCGTTGAAAAGGGTTTGAAGATAGCGCAACAGACAGGTGTTCTGATTGGCTATCCCACAGTGGATTTCAAGGCAACATTGGTCGATGGTAAGTACCATGAAGTTGACTCCAATGTTCTGTGCTTTGAAATTGCGGCGCGTGCCTGTTTCCGTGAAGCGATGAAAAAGGCCTCGCCAAAGTTGTTGGAACCGATTATGAAGCTTTCGGTAAATACACCGGAAGAATACGTTGGTGACATCATCGGGGACCTGAACAGTCGCCGCGGTCAGATTAACGGTATTGAGACCCAGTTCGGCAACCAGCTGATTTCGGCTTTCGTGCCGCTGGCTAATCTGTTCGGATACGTTAAGACATTGCGTTCTTTGTCACAGGGCCGCGCAAATCCGTATATGGAATTGTCGCACTATGCCGAAGTTCCGTCTAACGTTGCAGACGAAGTAATAAAAAAGCTGACAAAATAAAAATAGAGTTTTAAACTAAACAAGCAAAGCCTAAGGAGAAAACTATGGCAAAAGAAAAGTACGTAAGAACCAAGCCGCATGTTAACATCGGTACCATTGGTCACGTTGACCACGGTAAAACGACGACAACTGCAGCTATTGTACAGTGTTATGGTGTTGGTGCTGACAAATCGAAGGGCGTTAACGAAATTGATAACGCGCCGGAAGAAAAGGCACGCGGTATAACAATTAACACTGCCCACGTTGAATATGAAACAGAAACACGTCACTACGCTCACGTTGACTGCCCGGGACACGCCGACTATGTTAAAAACATGATTACCGGTGCCGCGCAGATGGACGGTGCTATCTTGGTAGTTGCGGCGACAGACGGTCCGATGCCTCAGACACGCGAACACATTCTGTTGGCTCGTCAGGTAGGTATTCCGAAAATCGTTGTATTCTTGAACAAGTGCGATTTGGCGAATGATCCGGAACTGTTGGAATTGGTTGAAATGGAAATTCGCGAACTGTTGTCTGCGAACGATTTCGACGGCGACAATGCTCCGATTATCCGTGGTTCTGCTATATCCGCTTTGGAAGGTAAAAACGACGGTTTGGGCAAAGAAGCGATTGACGCTCTGTTAAAGGCTTGCGATGAATACATCCCGATGCCGGAACGCCCGGTTGACAAGCCGTTCTTGATGCCGATCGAAGACGTATTCTCTATCACAGGTCGTGGTACCGTGGTAACAGGCCGTATCGAATCCGGTGTTATCAAGGTTGGTGACGAATGCGAAATCGTTGGTCTGCGTCCGACACAGAAAACAACAGTAACCGGTGTTGAAATGTTCCGCAAATTGCTGGATCAGGGTGAAGCCGGTGATAACGTTGGTCTGTTGCTGCGTGGTACAAAGAAAGAAGATGTTGAACGTGGTCAGATTATCTGCAAACCGGGTTCCATCACACCGCATACAGAATTCGAAGCTGAAGTTTATATTCTGACGAAAGAAGAGGGTGGTCGCCACACAGCGTTCTTCTCGAACTATCGTCCTCAGTTCTACTTCAGCACAACAGACGTAACTGGTACAATCACATTGCCGGCTGACAAAGAAATGGTTCTGCCGGGTGACAACGTTCGTATCACAGTGCAGTTGATTGCACCGATTGCTATGAGCGAAGGTCGTCGCTTTGCTATCCGCGAAGGCGGTCGCACAGTTGGCGCCGGTGTTGTATCGAAGATTATCAAATAATACAACCAAACGGGTCGGTGTAACTGGATGAAATAGCGCCAGTGATTACCGGCCCGGATAAAAATAAGGAAAACGAACAAATGGTACCTGCATCTAAAATTCGCATCAAGTTGACGGCATTCGACCATAGAGTCTTGATGGAATCTGTGGAAGAAATTGTCAAAACTGCAAAGCGCACTGGCGCGGATGTCGTTGGACCCGTTCGCTTGCCGACTTTGATTCAGAAATTTACGGTGAATCGTTCGCCGCACGTTGACAAGAAGTCGCGTGAGCAGTTCGAAATCCGCAATCATAAGGCGGTAATCGACATTGTTAACCCAACCCCTCAGACTGTTGATGCTTTGATGAAGTTGGATTTGGCGTCCGGTGTTGACGTAAAGATTAAATTATAAGGCTGTTAGGTTGGCGTGGGATGCAAATAATAAAACGCGCTAACCTCTGACATAAATAAAGGCAACAAAAATGAAACGTAGCGGATTAATTACAACAAAAATAGGAATGACGCGTCTGTATGACGACGCGGGGGCGGCCCATGCGGTGACGGTCCTGGCGGTCGGCGATTGTACAGTTATCGGAAATCGTACGGCGGACAAGAACGGTTATATCGCAAATATCGTAGGTATGCGCGAGGCCAAGGCAAAACATATTGCAAAACCCCAAGCGGTCGCAGCAGAGAAGGCGGGTGTTAAACCATTCCGCAAGGTTGTTGAATTCCGCGTATCAGATGACTGCATTATCCCGGCGGGTACTGCACTGTCAGCGGAGCATTTTGTTGCCGGTCAATTTGTTGACGTTCAGGCGACAAGCAAGGGTAAGGGATTCCAGGGCGCGATGAAGCGTCATAATTTCGGCGGTAAAGAAGCGACACACGGTGTTTTGAAAGCGCATCGTTCCATCGGTGGTACGGGTATGCGCGAATGGCCAGGTCGTGTTTTGAAAGGTAAGAAGATGGCCGGTCAGATGGGTAATGAAACCGTCACCGTTCAGAACTTGAAAGTATTTGGCACGGACGCAGCTGACAATTTGATTTTTGTCGAAGGTGCTGTTCCGGGTGCAAACGGTACATTCGTATTGGTAACGGATGCCGTTAAGAAAGAACACAAAGACCTGCCGATGCCGACTAAAATGGGTGAGGCGTCGAAAGCAACCGAAACAGAAGCTGTTGCGGAATAATAAATAATAGTAACAGCAAGAGTAAGGTGAAAAAAAATGCAAATAGATATCGTAAATTTTGATGGAAAATCGGTCGGCAAAGTTGAATTGTCGGACCTGATATTCGGATTGGAACCCCGTGCGGACATCTTGCATCGCGTAGTAACTTGGCAGCGTGCCAAGTCACGCGCTGGCACACATGCGGTAAAGACTGTATCGGATGTAGAAGGCAGCGGTAAGAAAGCGTTCAAGCAGAAAAAGACTGGTAACGCGCGTCAGGGTGAAAAGTATAACGTTCACATGCGTGGCGGTGGTGTTGTTCATGGACCGGTTGTTCGTGACCACTCTATTGACCTGCCGAAGAAAATCCGCAGCCTGGGTCTGAAGATGGCTTTGTCATCCAAGGCGAAAGAGGGCAGCTTGATTGTTATCGATTCTGAAAAGTTGTCTGAGGCCAAGACGGGTGCTTTTGCAAAACAGCTGAAAAAGATGGGTTTGACATCTGCGCTGTTTGTTGGCGGTGAAACGCTGGATGAAAACTTCAAGAAGTCTGCGGCAAATATTGTGAATATCGACGCATTGCCGACGATTGGTTTGAATGTTTTGGATATTCTGAAGCATGAAAAATTGGTTTTGACAGCTGATGCGGTCAAAGCGGTAGAAGCAAGATTGGCATAATAAAGAAAGGTCAATGAAATGGCAGAAAAAAAAGTGAATACAGAGAAAAAAATCGTTGCGACCGCTGATACTTATGGTATACTGCGTCGGCCGATAATCTCGGAGAAGGCAGCAAAACTGTCTGAAAACAATGGTGTAGCATTCGAAGTTGCGGCAGATGCCACAAAAGAAGATGTTGCACGTGGGGTTCAGGCAATCTACAATGTAAAGCCGACCAAGGTTAACATTGTGGTTACCAAGGGTAAGGTTAAAACCTTCCGTGGCCGCAGCACAGGTACACAGCGCACCGTTAAAAAGGCATACGTTTCGTTGCCGGTGGATGCGAAACTGGACCTGTCCGCAAACATATAATAAAATAAACCGTTCTGGCAGAGAATCCGGGGGAACTGGACGTTAGTGTCAGAACAAAACAAAGGTAAGACAAAATGGCATTAAAGCATTATAAGCCGAATACGCCGGGTATGCGTGGCCTGACACAGGTTGATCGCAGCGAACTGCATCGCGGCAGCCCGGAAAAATCGCTGACCGTTGGTTTGAAGTCCAAGGGTGGTCGTAATAACTTCGGCCATGTTACCGTCATGCATCAGGGCGGCGGTCACAAGCGTAAATATCGTTTGATTGATTTTAATCGTAAAAAGACAGGAATTCCGGCGACGGTTGTTCGTTTGGAATATGACCCGAACCGTACTGCGTTTATCGCATTGATTGAATATACGGACGGTGTTCGTTCCTATATCTTGGCGCCGCGTGATTTGAAGGCGGGCGATACTGTTATTTCCGGCCAGCGCGAAGATATCAAGCCGGGTAATGCAATGCCTTTGAAGAATATGCCGATTGGTACAATCGTGCACAACGTCGAACTGAAACCGGGTGCCGGCGGCCAGCTGGCGCGCAGTGCCGGTTGCTATGCCCAGTTGATGGGTAAAGACGGCGTATACGCTCAGATTAAGATGAACAGCGGCGAACTGCGCAAGGTTCATTCTGACTGTCTGGCGACAGTGGGCAGCGTTTCTAATCCGGACCAGCGTAATGTAAACCTGGGTAAGGCTGGTCGCGCACGCTGGTTGGGTATTCGTCCGTCCGTACGCGGTATGGCGATGAACCCGAACGATCACCCGATGGGTGGTGGTAACGGTCACTCGAAGGGTCACGAACCTGTATCTCGTACAGGTATTCCGGCCAAGGGTTACCGCACTCGTAGCAACAAGCGCACTGCTAAGATGATTATCCGCAGCAGACATTTGGCAAAGAAGAAATAATAAATAGGTCGGCCATCTATATGGTGGCCGACAAAAGAAAAAACGGAGTTATTAATGTCTCGTTCAGTTTGGAAAGGTCCGTATGTTCATCCCTCTGTCTTGAAAAAGACGGCCGCGGCGATTGAAAAAGACGACCACAAGCCGATTAAAACTTGGTCCCGTGGCAGCACAATTGTGCCGCCGATGGTTGGACTGACCTTTGAAGTTCACAACGGTAACAAATTTATCCCGGTATCTATCGTAGAAGATATGATTGGGCACAAGTTGGGTGAATTCGCGCCGACACGTACATTTAAGGGGCATGCCGCTAATAAAAAGGCAGCGGCCGGCAAGAAATAAAGGTAAGTAGTTATGACAACGACAAGATATGGAATTAAAGAGAATCAGGTTCGCGCCTTTAACAAAATGATTCGCGTCAGCCACCAGAAATTGAACTTGGTGTGCGATATGGTTCGCGGTTTGCCGGTTGAGCGTGCAGTTGATGTCTTGAAGTTTTCGAAAAAGCGCGTTGCGGGTGAAGTTTTGAAAACTTTGCTGTCTGCGGTCGCTAATGCAGAACACAACAAAAATCTGCCGGTTGACAGCTTGTTCATCAAAGAAATTTGGTGTGGCAAAGCGCTGACGATGAAGCGTATTATGCCCGGACCGCGCGGTAGTGCACGTCCGATTTTGAAGCCGTTCTCGAATCTGACAATTGTTTTGGAATCGGGTGTCGCGCCGACAAGCAAGGCAAAAAAAGAAGAAAAAGCAAAATAATAAAAGCCAGGGCCAGTGGTATGGAGCAATCCTGAATAAAACCTATATGGTTTCAAGAACACGGTGCCCTTAATATAAGGAAAAAAGAAAATGGGACAGAAAGTATCGCCAATTTCACAGCGTCTGGGTATTAACAAGATTACAGACTCTCGCTGGATTGCGGGTAAAAAAGATTACGCCGCATTGGTTGCTGAGGATATCAAAATCCGCAAATTTATTGAAAAGAAACTGAAGAAAGCCGGACTGGCAAAGGTTGTTGTTGAACGCTTTGCAAAGAAAGTAGTGGTAACAATCCACACATCTCGTCCTGGTATGATTATCGGCAAAAACGGTGCGGATATCGAAGCACTGCGTAACGATATCAAGAAATTGGTTAAAAATGATCAGGTTGTCGTTAACATTTATGAAGTTCGTCGTCCTGATTTGAATGCCCAGTTGGTAGCGCAGAACATGGCTCAGCAGATTGAAGGCCGTGTATCGCCGAAGCGCGCCATGAAGAAAGCTGTTCAGAATGCTCAGAAAGCGGGTGCCCAGGGTATCAAGGTTATGTGCTCTGGCCGACTGAATGGTGCGGAAATCGCGCGTAGCGAACAAATCCGCGAAGGACGCATTCCGCTGCATACATTGCGTGCGGATATTGACTATGCGTCTATCCAGGCGAAAACTACATACGGTGTTATCGGTGTAAAAGTTTGGATTTACACAGGTGATGTTGTAAACAAGGAAAAGCTGGCATCTGAAATGGCGAGACCCGCCGAATACGCCGGCAGCAGCGAAAGAAAAAGCAAATAAATTTTTGTCGGCCCCTATATGGGGCCGGGGAAACAAAAATTGTAAAAAGTAATAAAAGGTAGTTAATTATGTTGATGCCAACAAAAACAAAATTTCGCAAACAGCACAAGGGCCGCATCCATGGTGCGACCAAAGGTGGCAGCGAATTGGCATTTGGTTCTTTTGGACTGAAGGCCATGACTCCGGAACGTGTTACGGCACGCCAGATTGAAGCGGCACGTCGCGCAATCACACGTCATATGAAGCGTATGGGTAAACTGTGGATTCGCATTTTCCCGGATGTTCCGGTAACTAAGAAACCTGCCGAAGTTCGTATGGGTAAAGGTAAAGGTGCGGTTGAATACTGGATTTGCCGTGTAAAACCGGGCCGCATTATGTTCGAATTGGACGGTGTAAAGCCGGAAGTAGCATACGAAGCGTTCGCATTGGCCGCTGCAAAATTGCCGGTTAAGACAAAGATTGTTGAACGTAAAGTTAACTAATAAAAAGGTTGCATGTGGCACAATATGGTGCCAAGATGCAAAAAAAGGTAGCTAAAATGGCAGACAAGAAAGTTGAAAAAGAATCTTTGACGGTGGAAGCTTTGCAGAGCAAACTGGTTGATTTGAGCAAAGAGCAGATGAACCAGCGTTTCCAGCATGTCGCGGGTCAATTACCGAAAACACACGTTATTCGTCAGACTCGTCGTGAAATTGCACGCGTCAAAACAAAGCTGAATGCAGCAAAAAAATAAAAAAAATTGCCGATTTTTGTTGAGATTTCTAAATTTTTAGATATCATATGCCGAAATTGGTTTAAAAAACAAGCAACTTAACCGTCGTGTCTGGCGCTGTGTGCGCCGGAAACTGGGGGTTAAAATAGGTAAGGGACATAAGTTATGCCAAGACGTATACTGCAGGGAACAGTTAAAAGTACAGCAAACGACAAAACAGTTGTCGTTGAAGTGGAACGTCGTTTCCGTCATCCGCTGTATGGTAAGTTCGTAAAGCAGAACAAAAAGTACAAGGCGCACGATGAAAACAATGAATTCAAAGTTGGTGACATTGTTGCGATAGAGGAACATCGTCCGATTTCCAAGACAAAATCTTGGGTCGTAAAGGGACGCGTAGGCGTTTCCAAAAACGACGAGGTCGAGGTAGCCTAAGCTCACTGGGGTTCTTTGAGGTTCGGCGTTTGGGATTGGAACGCTGTGACAGTCGGAGCCCGTAACAAAGCGACGGGGGATTGCCCCGTTCGCAGGATATAGGGTAAAAAAATGATTCAGAATGAAACAGTTATGACAGTTGCTGATAACTCTGGTGCGCGTAAAGCAATGTGCATCAAGGTTTTGGGCGGTTCTCATCGCCGTTATGCAACAGTTGGCGACAAAATTGTTGTCGCAATCAAGGAAGCGATTCCCCGTGGTAAGGTTCAAAAGGGTACGGTTCAGCGTGCGATTATCGTTCGTACCAAATTCCCGGTAAAACGTCCGGATGGCTCTATCATCCGCTTTGACGACAATGCGGTTGTTTTGATAAACAAGAACAACTTTGAACCGATTGGTACACGTATTTTCGGGCCGATTGCCCGTGAAGTACGTCGCAAGTATGACGTTCAAAAGATTGTCTCCTTGGCGCCAGAAGTTATATAATATTTGGCCTATAGGTAATATCAAAAGATAAAAGGCGAGCAAAATGAAAATAAAGAAAGGCGACGAAGTCGTAGTTATCTCCGGGAAGTACAAGGGCGTCAAGGGCAAGGTTCTTGAGGCACGTCCGACTGAATCCCGCGTTGTAGTTGAGGGTGTGAACCGCCGCAAATGGCATATCAAGCCCACACAGGAACAGGCTGGTCATATTATTGACCGCGAAGCGCCGGTACATGTATCCAATGTTGCGCTGATTGACCCAAAAACCAAAAAGGCCACACGTGTGGGCTACAAAATGGAGCAGGGCAAGAAAGTTCGCATTGCAAAGAAATCCGGAGCCCAAATATAAAAATGTTTTCCCGCTGTTACGGGAAAGAAACTGTAAGGAATAAGAAATGCAAAGCAGATTGCGTGAAATTTATGAAAAGAGCATCGTGCCTGAATTGGTAAAAGAATTCGGCTATACGAATGAACTGGCGGTGCCGAAACTGACGAAGATTGTGCTGAACATGGGTGTCGGCGAAGCTGTTTCGGATAAAAAGAAATTGGATTCTGCGGCGGCTGATTTGACAGCTATTGCTGCGCAAAAGTCAGTTATTACACGTGCAAAGAAATCCATTGCGACATATCGCCTGCGCGAAGGTCAGCCTATTGGTACAAAGGTTACATTGCGTGGAAAAAGAATGTATGACTTCTTGGATAAGCTGATTACGGTTGCATTGCCGCGTGTAAAGGACTTTCGTGGTTTGTCCAAGTCCAAGTTTGATGGTCGTGGTAACTATGCTTTTGGTATCAAAGAACATCTGATTTTCCCGGAAATTTCGGTTGATAAAATCGATGCTATCCGCGGTATGGATATTGTTATTGCTACAACCGCAAAGACAGATGATGAAGCACGCGCACTGCTGACTAAGCTCGGTTTACCGTTGGTGTTGAAATAATAAGAGTAAGGAAAAAAAATGGCTAAATTAGCGTTGATAAACAAACAGAAAAGACGTGAAAAGCTGGTCGCGCAGTATGCCTCAAAGCGTGATGCGATTAAGGCCAAGATGTCCGTCAATGCCACGCCTGATGAACGCATGGAAGCGATGAAGAAGCTGGCAAAACTGCCGCGTAATGCGAATCCGACGCGTTTGCGCAATCGTTGCAGCGTCACAGGACGTTCCCGCGGTTTCAGCCGCATGTTCGGTCTGTGCCGTCAGCAGGTTCGTACAATGGCGTCCGAAGGTAAACTGCCGGGCGTACGTAAGTCGAGCTGGTAAAAACAACAATCGCAGCTGTGGACAATGCAGCTGTTTGAGCCGGAATTATCCGGCATAATAGGAGTAAAAGATGTCATTATCACACCCGATAGGAGATATGGTGACCCGCATTCGCAACGGGCAGAATGCAGGTAAGGAAACCATAACCGTTCCGGCAAGCAATCTGCGTGCCGCGGTTTTGTCCGTACTGAAAGATGAAGGTTTCATCACTGATTTTCGCAAAGAACAGATTGACGAACATCGTTCGAACTTGGTCGTTGAGCTGAAGTATGTCGGTGGAAACGGCGCGATTCAGGAAATTTCTATAGTGTCCAAACCGGGACGTCGCGTTTATTCCGGCAGTGCAAAAATGCCGAAAGTATTAAATGGCCTGGGTATTGCAATCGTATCAACCCCCAACGGCGTCATGACTGACCACAAGGCTCGCCTGATGAACGTAGGTGGCGAAGTATTGTGCAAGGTTATATAATTGAAGTGAGGAACAAGTTATGTCTCGTGCAGGAAAATATCCAGTAAAAATCCAGGACGGTGTTTCTGTTGAAATGACGGAAGCGGTTCTGGTCGTAAAGGGCCCGAAGGGCGAAATCAAGCTGCCGTTGGATACAAAAAATGCAGCTTTGGTTGATATTAAAATTGAAGACGGTCATGTGACCATTACTCCTAAGGATGCAGAAGATAAAACTTCGCGTGCAATGTGGGGTACAATGGCGCGTAATGTTCGTTGCGCAATCCAGGGTGTGTCCGCCGGCTTCCAGAAAGCTATGTATATGAAAGGTGTTGGTTACAAGGCATCGGTTAAGGGCAACGATTTGGTTTTGGTTGCGGGTTATTCGCATGATGTTGTTATCCCGATTCCGGCTGGCTTGTCTGTTCAGATGGGCGATGCGCCGACAGAATTTACCATCAGTGGTGTTGACAAGTGCCTGGTAGGCCAGTTTGCTGACAAGGTTCACAAGGTTCGCAAGGCCGACCCATACAAGGGCAAGGGTATCTTCTATAAGGGCGAAAAAATCCGCCGCAAGGAAGGTAAAAAGAAATAATAAGTAGTGATTCCCGCTGTTACGGGGATATGCAAAAAGGAAACAAAATGTTGAAACATTTGTCTACAGAAGAAAGACGTACGCTGGCAAATCGCGGCGCGCTGAAAAGAAAGAATCCGGGCAAAATCCGTCTGTCGGTTTTCCGTTCCGGTCGTCACATTGAAATCCAGGCTATTGATGATGTTAAAGGTCACACTGTTTGCGCCGCATCGTCAAAGGAAAAAGACTTTAAGGGCCAGGGCTGGAATGTTGCCGGTGCTGAGCTGGTCGGCAAGGTATTTGCTGAACGCGCAGTAAAGGCGAATATTGCTGATAACTGTTATTTTGACCGCGGCGGCTATCGCTATCACGGTCGTGTCAAAGCCTTGTGCGAAGCTGTTCGTGCTGGTGGCGTCAGAATATAATTGTAATATACGGAGTACATAAAAATGGCACGTTTTGATGATAAAAAATTGCAGACGGATAATTTGGTAGACAAGTTGGTTTCTATCAATCGCGTCTCGAAAACAGTTAAGGGCGGCCGCAACATGTCTTTCTCGGCATTGGTTGTGGTTGGTGACAAAGCCGGTCGCGTAGGTTTTGGTAAGGGCAAGGCGCTGGAAGTGCAGTCTGCTGTTCAGAAAGCGACTAAGGCCGCAAAGGCAAAAATGATTCGTGTTCCTTTGAAAGAAGGTCGTACACTGCATCACGATAGCGCGGCGAAATATGGCGCCAGCAAGCTGGTTGTACGCAGCGCGGTTCCCGGTACCGGTATTATTGCGGGTGGTGCCTTGCGTGCGGTATTTGAATGCTTGGGCGTTCAGGACGTTGTTGTGAAATCCCAGGGCTCTAACAACCCCAACAACATGATTCGCGCAGCTTTCATGGCATTTGCAAAAATGAATTCGCCGAAGACGGTTGCGGCACGCCGCGGCAAGTCTGTTGCGGAAATTATCGCAGGCCGTGACGGTAAAAAGCTGGAAGAAGCTGGCGAAGATAAATAACGCTTTGCGTGATTTAAAGAAAACGGAGTACTTTAGTTATGTCTAAAATAGTTGTAAAGCAGGTAAAGAGCCTTATCGGTCGTCCGGAATCTCAGCGCAAGGTTATTGCATCTTTGGGATTGGGCCGCATCGGCAAGACAAAAGAGCTGAACGATACGCCGGTTGTGCGTGGCATGATTGCCAAAGTTGCACACTTGGTTGAAGTTGTTGAGCAGTAAATATAAAAAACCGAGTAGGGCGACACTTGTCGCCTTGCGAAAAAAGACTATATTGGTAGTCGTAGGATAAAAGGATAATAAAATGAAACTGAATGCACTGATGGATAATTATGGCGCGCGTGCGGATGCAAAGCGTGTAGGGCGTGGTATCGGCAGCGGTATGGGTAAGACAGCCGGTCGCGGTCACAAGGGTCAAAAGGCGCGCAGCGGTTCCCGCAAGCAGGCGACATTCCAGGGTGGACAGATGCCGATTTTGCGTCGTTTCCCGAAATTTGGATTTAACAATCCGTTTGCGAAGGAATATGTAACAATCAACCTGGGCGATATTGAAAAATTCATCGCGTCTGGTAAGATTGATGCCAAGGCACCGATTACTATTGATTCCCTGTTGGCGGCCAAAGTTATCAACCGCAAAATGTCTGGCTTGAAAGTTTTGGCGAAGGGTGAAATCAAATCTAAGGTTGAAATTGTTGCGGCCAAATGGTCCAAATCAGCCGAGGAAGCGATTGTAAAAGCCGGCGGTTCTATTAAGGCTGAATAATAATGATATCTCCCAAGCGTTACGCGCAGCACGTTAAGGATAATATGACTGCTTCTTTCTCGAATGAGATTGCAGATGTTGTTATGGCGCGTGCTGGTTGTCAGCCGGATGTGTTCGCGCGTATCGTTGGGGAAATTCCGCGTTGTATCCCGGCGAAATATCATAAGATACTGAGTGAGATTTTAATCACTGCCTGTTTTAGTAAGTTATGCAAAAAAGCAACTTACTCAATTCCATTGAGTGAAAAGCATAAAGTACTACAGCGTGCGCTGTTATACGCGGGAAATGTAAGAGAGAGTTAAGCCGATGAAATTTTTGAAAAACTTTTTTGGAAATCTGACAGATTTGCAAAAGCGTATTTTGTTCACACTGGGGGCGTTGATTGTTTATCGCGTGGGGTCTTTTATCCCGTTGCCGGGTGTAAATGCGTCGGCTGTTTTGCATTTATTTAGCGGCGAAGGCAGCGGTATGATGGGCATGTTCGACATGTTTTCCGGTGGTTCGTTGTCGCGTATGTCGGTATTAGCGCTTAATATTTTCCCATATATTTCCGCATCGATTGTTTTGCAGTTGTTAACAGCGACTAGCAAATCGTTAAATGAATTGCGCAAAGAGGGTGAGTCCGGCCGTATTAAAATCAATCAATATACGCGCTATCTGGCGGTAGTCCTGGCCGTCGTTCAGGGTTGGGCCGTGGTGCGTGGTCTGGAGGCGATGGCACCTGTAAATGGCGTTGCTGCGGTTGTTAATCCGGGTTTTGCGTTTGAGCTGTCTGCAATTATCGCCCTGGTTGGGGGAACGGTATTTGTTATGTGGCTGGCGGAGCAGATTACTGCACGTGGTATAGGGCAGGGGGCTTCGTTACTGATTTTTGCTGGTATTATCGCAGAAGTGCCGGGTGGAATCGCAAAAGTATTTTCTTTGGGTTCCGTCGGTCAGATGTCGCCGGCGATGATTGCATTGGTTGTTGGATTTGTAGTCGGTATTGTTGCGCTGATTGCGTTCTTTGAACAGGCACAGCGTCGTATCCAGATTTTATATCCGCGCCAAGTTATGGCAAACGGTGTTACAAATACAAACGCCTCTTATCTGCCGATAAAGGTTAATATGTCGGGGGTTATGGGACCGGTATTCGCAGCCAGTATAATGATGCTGCCGGCGTTTGTTCAGCGCTTTGTTCAGAGCGAGAATCTGCTGGTTCAAAATATTATGGGATTCTTTACGTATGGCGCATGGTCTTATATAATCATGTATACGATATTGATTGCGTTCTTTGCGTATTTCCAAACGGCGGTTATCTTTAATTCTGAAGAGACAAGCAACAATTTGAAAAACGCAGGTGGCTATATCCCCGGTGTTCGTCCCGGCGAACAGACCATTCATTATCTGGATGCGGTTGTATCCCGTACAACGGCAATCGGCGTAATGTATTTGATTGTTGTTTGCGTTGTTCCGATTATTCTGAACACTCATTTTGGAATGCCGCTGGCGATTGGTGGGACAAGTGTTCTGATTGTGGCGGGTGTTGTACTTGACACTATGAACCAGGTTCAGTCTTATCTGGTCGCAAAGCAATATGGTGGTGTTATTAAAAAGGCACAAAAGAAAGGACGTTTCCGCGGATAAGCAAATAAAGCGGATGCGTAAACAAGATTTGACTTTTGCTGAATTTTGTATAAAATGATTTGGCAAAATAAAATACCCGAAAGATTTATAATATAATTTTTCGGCGTTTATACCCAGGGCGGGATGACCGAATCCTGGCAGTAAAATAAAAAGGAAAACAAAAGATGGCACGTATAGCAGGTGTGAACATTCCGACAGAAAAGCGTATTGAGGTTGCGCTGCAATACATTCATGGTATTGGCCCGGCCAAAGCGGCGCAGATTTGCGAAGCCCTGAAATTGAAAGAAGGACTGCGCGCAAAAGATTTGACTGACGAGGATGTTGTTAAAATTTCGAACTATATCGAACAGAACTTTAAGGTAGAAGGTGATATTCGTCGCGAAGTTGCGATGAACATCAAACGTTTGCAGGACTTGAAGGCATATCGTGGTATTCGTCACCGTAACCGTTTACCGGTTCGCGGTCAGCGTACACAGACCAATGCACGTACTCGTAAGGGTAAGCGCGTAGTGGTCGCCGGTTCCGCAACCAAGGGTAAGTAAAATTTAATCTAATGCCGCGTCTGTTTGATGTTGGCGCGCTGGTGTCGCTTGTTGTACACTTCGCTTACCAACATCGGGGTATTCAAAGCATTATCTTAAATTTTGAAATAAGGTAGAGATTAACACGACAGTTAATTGAAGACATCTAAAAAGGTAAAAAATAATGGCAGTAGCAAAAACAAAAAAGAAAGTTGTTAAGAAAGTATCGCATGGCATTGCGCATGTTGTTGCGACAAATAACAACACTCGTATCACAATCACAGACCAGTCCGGCGCCGTTTTGACATGGGCGACGGCCGGTGCGAATAACTTTAAGGGCGCCAAAAAGTCCACGCCGTATGCGGCGACGGTTGTTGCGGACGCTGTTGGCAAAAAAGTTGCCGAAATGGGTATGAAAACAGTTGACGTTCTGATGCGTGGTATCGGCCAGGGACGTGAATCCGCCGTGCGCGGTTTGGCAAACGCCGGTCTGATTGTGCAGAGCATTACGGATACAACACGTATTCCGCACAATGGCTGCCGTCCTAAAAAGGTTCGCCGCGTGTAAACGTGCATCTTATAAAAATAACGGGGCCATGTTGCCCCGTTTTTATTTTTTAATCACTATAGTAACAGTCGTTTATGTATTGATAAGTGCCGCTCTGGTCCCCCATCTCGATGTCGGCGGGCTGATAGCATTCGGTAATTACACTTGCGCCCGCAGCGGCGGTTGTGCCATACATGCCGTCCGACACGGGGCAGCGCGTGCATGATGTCCCTTTGCCGTAATAGCCTGTAAAACACCGGTATTCGCATAATGCATTTGTTGCTGTTTTTCTGCATCTTATTTGATAATGCATATTGAGGATACTTGTCCATGTGGTCTTGGGACATGCGGCTGGGCATTCCGCCGGGTCGATTATCGTGCTAATACAGCCTGCCTCGGCGCATGTTTCACTACTGCTGCGACAGCAGGTGGGTTCGCCTGGCTTAATCGGGCAGTGAACAATGTATATGTTGTCGCAGGTGCGGGCAATGGCATTGTTGGCAAGTATAATGCCAAAGGCGGCTCCGCATAATAAGGTAATCGTTTTTTTCATGCTTTCAAATCCCTGTCTTTGTGTTAAACAAAATGCCGCCATGGAATTGGCGGCCGGGGATTTCAGAAAATCATAACATAAAATGACCCCGTGGCTTTTGGATTAAACCTGTTATATAGCCACGGATCCCCGACCGGTTAAAATCGGGTGATATAAAACACACGGCGCATTATTGCGCCGACGCATTTTGTCGGATTCAGTGCGTATCATCGCACAGTTATGTTATGGGATTTCTGAGGTCCCTGAGCCAACATCCCTGTTGATTCAAAAAGAAGTATATAAATTGTGTGTGCTTAAGTAAAGAATAAAAGAGTGGTTTTGGGAATCAAAAGTAAAAAAATTGTATATGCATGGGGCTTAACAGATTGACTTTCTGATATTATTGATATAAGATGTTATTCGCATGAAAAACTCATGCATGCCGAAATGGTGAAAATGATAAACTAAGCCAAATGGAGCAACATCATGATTGAAAAAAATTGGATGACTTTGATTAAGCCGAAAAAGCTGAATATCAAAGTGGATGAGCATAATCCAAACCTGGCAACATTGGTTGCCGAACCCCTGGAAAAAGGATATGGTTTAACATTGGGTACCGCATTGCGTCGCGTATTATTGTCGTCGTTGCAGGGTTGCGCACCTATTTATATCAAGATTGACGGGGTACAACACGAATTTTCTTCGCTGCAGGGTATTCGCGAAGATGTAACTGATATCATCCTGAACCTGAAGGGTGTTTATTTCAAAGCCCTGACCGAAGGTCAGCACAAGGCCATACTGAAAGTAAAAGGCCCGGCCGTTGTTACCGCGGGGATGATTGAAACATCCGGCAGCGTTGAGGTTATGAACAAAGATGTTGAAATCTGCACACTGGACAAGGGCGCATCTTTGGATATGGAAATAACATTGGCCACAGGTCGTGGTTATGTTCCGGCATCTGCGCATGCAGACGGGCTGCCGCTGGGTGTGATTCCGGTAGATTCTATTTTCTCGCCGATTTTGAACGTTGCAACAGAAGTTTCTGCAACCCGTGTCGGCCAATCTACGGATTTTGACAAACTGGAACTGACTGTTAAAACAAACGGCAGCGTTTCGCCCGAAGATGCGATTGCATACGCCGCGCGTATTTTGACAGACCAGTTGGTTGTATTTATCAACTTCGAAGACCCGGCGCAGATTAACGCTCCGACCGAAGAAGAGAAGGCGAAAGACGCATTGCCGTTTGACCCGAAATTGCTGAAGCATGTTGATGAGCTGGAACTGTCTGTTCGTGCAAATAACTGCCTGAAGAATGACAAGATTAACTGGCTGGGTGAACTGGTCCAGAAGACAGAAGCCGATATGCTAAAAACACCGAACTTTGGCCGCAAGTCCTTGAATGAAATCAAGGTTCAATTGGAGGCCATGGGCCTGGGCTTGGGTATGGAAGTACCGGGCTGGCCGCCGGAAAATATCGCGGAATTGGCGAAAAAATACGAAGACCCTTATAAATAATAGGGTAGGGAAAGCAAGGGTAAAAATCCCTTGCTTTTTTTATAAAATAATTTAAAATTAACCGGCTGCATATTACTGAAGCTATGTGTTTTAGGGTATGCGAATATAACAATCCCCGTATTCGGGGCAGAAACAGATAATAAGGAGTAGTCGATGAGACACGCAAAAGCAGGTCGCACTTTTAATCGCGACACAAATGCACGCAAGGCATTGTTTGTTGGCCTGGCGAAAAGCTTGATTGAAAAAGAACAGATTAAAACTACATTGCCCAAGGCAAAAGACTTGCGTCGCGTGGTTGAAAAATTGATTACCCGTGCAAAGAACGACACTGTTGCAAACCGTCGTTTGACGGCATCTGAACTGGGCAACAGCTCTGAAAAAACAGTTAAGAAGCTGTTTGATGTTTTGGGCCCGCGCTATGCGCAGCGCCCGGGTGGTTACACACGCGTTTTAAAGGCCGGTTTCCGTTATGGTGATGCGGCACCGATGGCGATTATCGAATTGGTTGACCGTGATGAAAATGCAAAGAAAGTAGCAGCGCCTGCGGCGGAGACTCCGGTGGCCGAAGAAGTAGCCGAAGCACCGGCGAAAAAAGAAGCCGCAGCAGAAAAGAAAGCTGCAAAGAAAGAGCCGGCAAAGAAGTCTGCAAAGGCTGCGAAGTAATCGAATAATAGTACCTAAAAAGCATCCCCAAACGGGGATGCTTTTTTTATTTAATGCATGGCTAATAGCTTCTTAGAGGTGCTTATATAAAAATCCCCCGTTTGGGGGATTTGTTTTAGAACTGGGTGTCCGTACAGGTTTCCACCGGGTCGGCCCAGGCTTTGCAATACTTGCTGCCGAACAGGGGATTGCCTTTCTTGTTACAATTTTGTGCACGTACACATTTATGACAATTTAGGGTATCCCATTCGAATGTCGATGTGATTGTCTCTTTGTAGTTCCACTGGTTCAAGGACTTAGAGCCAATCAGCTCGCGCTGGATGCCGCCATCGGCACCGTTTGCTTTTCCGCCACCGCTGCTGGCCAGACCTATGCCTGCTATTGTGGCGCCTGCGGCGGCTGCAGCAATTCCGGCTGTAGAAATACTTCCTATACCGGCAATTGCGAATGTTGACAGCCCTCCTGTAAACGGTATTGCGACCGCAGCGCCGGCAATTGCCACGACCGACAGGATTTTACCAAACGCATTTCCGGGCGGGTTGGGTGACTTTGGCAGGGCGGATGCATCTGCGAAGTTTATGCAGGCCACACGTGCGATTTCGCGGCGTGCATCCAGCGCGTTTTCGCCGGCGATTTCTGCCATACGCTCGCCAATCGTTGCATAGTCTTTCAGCATCTTTTCATTAAGCTCGTCATACTTTTTATAATAGTTGCCTTTTGCGATTTTTAATGCGGATGTTGCGATTATCGTGCGCATTTGCTTAGTAAGCTCCGGGAAGCGGGCCGCATCGGCTGAGCGTTCGCCTATTTTACGACGGGTGTCGCCGCTTTTCATGCCTTGAACCTCGCGGCCTGTCATACAGAACTGGACCGTCGGGTCTGCCTCGATTGCTTGGATTGCGGTATCTACATTCTTTTGTAGTACTGCCAGCTCAGAGCGTATTTTTTCCTTAGATGCGGCGCTCATATTCTTTGGGGTGTCGATTTTAGTCAGGTATTCGTCAACAGATGACAGGCGGCCGTCGTCGTTAACTTCGACGCTTTCCCAATATATTGTACCGTCTAAAACGCCAGCGAACGGTGTTATCGGACCCAGGCCAGATTGGGTGGATCCAACAACGCGCCCCAGTTCAGTATCTTGGATTTGTGATACGTCTGTGCGGCATCCGGCGTAAGATATATCCAGTGACTCGCCAGAGCTCTTATATTCACAAATCTTATATTCCAGGGATCGCGCACCAATATTCTCATCTACTGCAATACCGTTACAGTCTTCTGTAGAGCCACAGACTTTAATCATTGCTTCATTAGCAGCGTTTTGGCATTGGTTTAAGAAATTGTTATCGATATTGAGCATGATACCCTGAACCATAGTAGCGAGTTCGTCGTATACCTTTTGTCCTGTGATATCGACACCTTGTTCTTGATAAACCTTTTGGCAACCGACAAGTTTGTCATAGGGGCACATTCTGATAATAGTATCAGTGTCGAGTCCGATACATTGAGTATAATCTGCGCCACATCTGTCATCAGATTGGAGACATTCTTTGACTTCGTTAGTACAGCTATCGACTCTCATTGCGGACAGTCTGGCATATACGTAATCTAATATTAAGGGCTCGGC
>WSMU01000030.1 GCA_013316395.1 Alphaproteobacteria bacterium
GGGATAAATATATTTGTAAAAAGAACAATAAAAACACCGGGAAACCCCGGTGCTTTTTTTCAATAACCGCCTGTATCAACTAACTATTATTTAACAGTTGTTGTTGCGTTACGGTTCCATTTCCATACGGATTCGCCGCTGCCCTTAACCAGGGGACGTTCCTTACCATAGGAAATTGTGGAAATACGTTTTGCATCAACGCCGTCTTTGACGATAACTTCTTTGGCTGCGTTGGCACGACGTGCACCCAGCGCCAAGTTGTAATCTGTCGAACCACGTTCGTCGCAGTTACCGGCAATCTGAATCTTGGTGTCTGCGTGATTCTTCATGTACAGAGCCTGGCCCAGCAGGTTGTTTTTAGCTTCTTCGGAAATTTCCGAGGAATTAAATGCAAAGAATACGCGCTGGTCGTTCAGGTCGGCCGGTTCTGTAATCTTAGAAGAACCACCGCAAGCGGCCAAAATACCGGCAACACCAGCCAGCATAGCAAAGTTTTTGATTTTCATGAAAATACTCCCTTGAGTTTCTGTTGCTCGTGGTTTACTGTACTATAAAAGGTTGAAAAAATCAAGGGAAAACACATGTATCTATCCGCTTTGCGCGATTTAGATTTGGCCGGCGTTCGGTGGGAAATTACAGAACTGCCGACGGCGGCGGCCGCGGCAATGGCCGCAGCGGCAGCAGCAGCCGAGGCCAGCGCCCCCCCCCGAAACCCCAGCCGACGATATTCAAATCCCGGACAGTGCACGAACGCCCGTTTATTCATCGGGCCCGGTTGTTGTGCCGCGTATTGCGCCACTGTCGGTGGAAACGGCCGCGGCGGCCGCCGCACGCCCAACCGATACGGGCGCCATGCTACGAATGATTTCAGAATTTAACCACCCGTTGCGCGCAACGGCACATAACACGGTTGTACCACACGTGGCGCCCGCGCCAAACGGTCTGCTGATTATAACGGATATTCCCGGCGCCGAAGATGATGCATCTGGTCGCATACTGTCCGGGGCGGCGGGCGAACTGTTGGACAAAATGATTGGTGCGATTGGGATGACGCGTGAAAATGTATCTATTATGCCCATACTGTTCTGGCGAACACCCGGGGGCAGGGCGCCAACGCAGGGGGAACTGGCACTGGGGCGGCCGTTCGTGGACAAAATGATAGAACTGCTCAAGCCGCGCGTTATCATCACAATGGGAACCCTGGCCGCGACCGAGATTGCACATGTAGATTTGGCTAAAAACCATGGCGCGATACAGGAAATCGATGGCCGGCCGGTAATGCCCATATTTCATCCGAACTATCTGCTGCTAAAGCCGGCGGCAAAACGCGATGCATGGAACGCACTGCAGGCCGTTCAAAATATGTTGAAAAACGCTTGAAAATAAATAATAATTTTATCCATAACATAAAAGGAGTATACCATTAGACCACCATTTAACCGTTCCGCAGCCCGCGATATGGGTCCGCGTATGAATAATCGGATTTTTGCAAAATCAGTTCAGGTAATCAGCGATTCCGGCCAAAATCTGGGAATTATGCCAACACCGCAGGCGTTGGCGATGGCCATGGATGCCGGTTTGGACTTGGTTGAAATCAATGCCGCCGGTACCCCCCCGATTGTAAAAATCATGGATTACGGCAAATTCAAATACGACCAGAAAAAGCGTGCAAACGAGGCACGCAAAAACCAGAAAACGGTCGAAATGAAGGAAGTATGGGTAAAACCTTTTATTGAAGAAAATGATTTGAACATCAAAATGAAAAAGGTGTTCGAGTTCTTAGACGGCGGAAACAAAGTAAAAATTGCGGTGATGACACGTGGCTCAAAGAAAGTATTGGCCCGTGGCAAGGACGCCGTACCGGAGCTGTTTGCAAAAATAATGGAAATAATTGGCGAGAAAGGCACGCTGGAATCAAAATCCAAGCCCGATGAACGCACTAAATCGATTATTGTTGCGCCGGCACGTGCCAAATAAAAAACGCCCCCACGGGGCGTTTTTTATTCTATTCGTAACGCAGACTATCTATCGGGTTTAGCTTTGCCGCCTTTAGCGCGGGAACAACACCAGATGCCAGACCCACAATTACCGCCACAGATACAGACAGCAATACCGGCCACGCCGAAAACGGCACGTTATAGCCCAATATAAAGCGCCCGACACCCTGGGACAGGCCCACCCCCAGCAGCAGTCCCGCCATAGAGCCGATAAACGATATAAATATAGATTCAGACAGAAACTGGATGATTATCTGACGCTCGCGCGCGCCGATTGCCTTGCGCACACCGATTTCACGCGTGCGTTCCGCAACAGAGACCAGCATCATGTTCATAATACCAATAGACCCCACAAGCAGCGATACCGCCGCAATCGCAATCAGCAGCATTTTCATATAGCCTGTGACCGTGCTCATGGTTTCCATAACCTGTTTCATATCCATTATCTGAAAATCGTCAGCCGCATCGTCTTTTAGCTTGTGCCGGTCACGCAGCAGGGCGGTTATCTGGTTTGTAACAACCGTATTGTCCGCATCAGGGTAGAGTTTAAGCGCAATCATGCTGACCGAATTTGGAAATCTGCTGCCCTGGACACGCTTTTTAAGAGTTGTTATCGGCACAATCAGCATATCATCCTGGGAACCCATGGCGGAATCCCCCTTGGC
Organism: Alphaproteobacteria bacterium; assembly: GCA_013316395.1. Classification (GTDB taxonomy): domain Bacteria; phylum Pseudomonadota; class Alphaproteobacteria; order Rs-D84; family Rs-D84; genus Enterousia. The sequence continues at coordinate 2,663 of WSMU01000030.1, forward strand.
CTTGGTCATACCTATAATCACAAAAGGAACATTCTGGACGCGAATAACCTGTCCGACAGGGTCCGCAGGCAGGTCCAGCTCTTTGGCCGTTGTGGGGCCGATTACAGCGTAAGTGGAGGCATTTCTGACCGCAGACTGGTCGAAAAAGGTTCCCTTTTCCATTTCGACGTTTTGAACCGTGGTATATCCGGGATAGGCGCCGACCATTGACGAAGACCAGTTTTTATTACCATACACTATCTGGGCGGCACTGTTTTGTACGGGCGTTACCGCCATAACATCGGGCAGGCGCCCTATAAATTCAGCATCATCTGTCGTCAATGTCTGGCGATTACCGGTACGCACACCGCCCGTTTGGGCCGCGCCCGCGCGTATCATGATAGTATTCGTCCCCAGGGCCGAAAACTGGTCTGTAATCTGCTTTTCAACCGTTTCACCGACGGCAACCATGATAACAACCGCCATAACACCAATAACAATACCCAGCACTGTTAAAAACGAACGCATCTTGTTCCCAGACACCGACAGCCAGGATTCCTTTAAAATATCGTTAAATGTCATAATCCCCCCCGATTACAGGTTTCGGTCAGTCTTTGGCATTGGACCGTCATAGTTTATGTGCCCATCGCGTATATGAATCAAGCGCGATGCATACTTTGCAATATCAAACTCGTGCGTGATCATAACAATCGTTATGCCCATTTCTTTGTTTAGCTGCTTGAAAAACTTTAGAATCTCGTTTCCCATTTTACTGTCCAGGGCGCCTGTCGGCTCGTCCGCCAGAATCAGCTTTGGGTCACCCGCCAGGGCGCGCGCAATCGCCACACGCTGCTTCATACCACCCGATAGCTGCGTAGGCAGATAGCTTTCAAATTTTTCGAGTCCGACGCGACGCAGCATTTCGCGGGCGCGGCGCTCGCGCTCTGCCATGGGCAGGCCACGATACATCAACGGCAGCATAACGTTATCCAAAACCGTGCGCTTAGATAACAAATTAAACTGCTGGAAAACAAAGCCGATATGTTCGTTTCTTATCACGGCCAATTCATCCGGCCCCAGATTTGTTATATTGCGCCCATACAGCTCATACGTTCCACCCGACGGCGTATCCAGCGCACCCACAATATTCATACATGTTGATTTGCCGCTGCCCGACGGGCCCATGATTGCGACAAACTCGCCGGCATGAACGTCAAAGCTGATGTTAAATAACACCTGCTGAACGCCGCCGATTTCCAAAGGAAAGCTTTTTGTTATATCGCGCAGAGATATGATTATATCTGATTTTTTCATATCGGCCCCTACCTTACATACCGCCCGGACCACGACGCGGCTGGCTGCCGCCGGCCTTGGACTGTTGGCCGGTTTTACCGACGATGATTTTATCACCCTGGACGATTTCATCAGATATAACCTCGGTCTCTGTTGCGGTAACCAGACCCTTTTCGAACGGAATTATCGATATCTGCTCGCCGCGGGATATCGCCAAATGTGTTTTCGGTGTGGCGTCACCGGGGTTTTCCAATATACCTTCGAAACTGCGCAGCAGCAGGGCGGCATTTTGAACCTTCCATACGTCATGCTTTTCTGAAACAATAATTGTAACAAATGCAGTCATTCCCGGCATCAGGCGCATATCAGAATTATCAACATCGATTACAACCGTATAAACAACCACGTTAGATGTTGTTGTCGGCGACAGTCTTATCTGGCGAACAACGCCGTCGAACGTTTGCGTCGGGTACGCGTCAACGGTAAATGATACCGGCTGGCCTTCTTTTATAACACCGATGTCCGCCTCAGATACGGATGTTTCAATCTGCATCTTTGACAGGTCTTCGGCGATTTCAAACAAATCAGGCGTCTGGAAAGATGCCGCAACTGTCTGACCTTTATCTACCTTGCGCGATATAACAGTGCCATCTACGGGCGATGTAATCGTCGCATAACCCAGATTTGTTTCCGCGCGTTCATACTGCGAGCGGGCGCGCGCCACCGACTGCTCAGCCTGTTCGTAGGCGGTTTGAGACTGTTCCATCTCGGCACGGGCGATATAGCCGTCATTATACAGCGTTTTGTTACGCATATATTCACTTTTGGCATAGTTGCGCTGGCTCTCGGCTGAGATAAGGGATGCCTTGGCCTCATCCACGGAGGCCTGTAATACGGACGGCTCTATCGTCAGCAGCAGGTCACCCTTTTTAACCTTGGAATTATAATCAACGTATAGCGCGTCAATAGTCCCCGACACCTGGGAACCCACACTGACAGTGTTTACAGGCTGAATTTCGCCGGTCGCGGTTACCACCTGGCGCAGGTCGCCCTTGTTAATAGGCAATGTTACAAATTCAGACTTTTTAGACTTGCCCCCGCCGAAAATAAGCATAATTGCCACAACCAGCGCAGCCAGAATTAAAATCCACCACTTTTTCCGCCACAGCCATTTAAATACTCGGCCCATTTTATTCTTCATAGTTTACCCCCTCGTTATCCAGTTCGGCTCTGATTTCACCAATCGCCAGCGCAACCGCCGCACGCTTTGTAAACAAATCATATTTTGCCGCATTATTTTGCTTTTGCGCATCGACCAATTCGGACTGCGCCGTCTGCCAATCCAACATTGTTGCACGCCCCACCTTGTACATGCCGGCCGTTACCTTTTCGCTTTCCGTTGCCGATTCCAGCAGTGTTTCCGTCTGGGTTAACACCTTTTGCGCGGTCTTGTAGTTCTGGTATGCCGTAAATATATCCAATGTCGCGTTATCGGCGGCGGCACGCTCTGACTCCTTGGCGCGTTCATAGTTCGCCTCGGCACTGCGGACGCCATAGTAGTTTGCAAAGCCTGCAAATATCGGCATGGATGCACGGATACCAATACTGCCCGATACTTTGTGTCCGTCGTTGGCAAAGCTGTTCCATTCGGTATCATTCCATGAAATGGAACCGGTTGCCGAAATAGACGGCAGATTTTTCAAAAACGCACTGTTGCGGCGATGCCATGCGGCATCTTTGTTCGCCGTCGCCCGCAGCAGGTCGGGGCGCGTCTTTTGCGCCGCCGCAATTAGTTCATCAATGCTTTTGTTTTCCGTAGATTTCCCGAAATTAGAACCCATGTCCTGGATTTCTATGTTCTGGTCCGCGGGGAAAGACAACTTTGACAGCAGTGTCCCCTTTGCAATCTCGCGGTTGTTACGCGCACGCTCCAGGGCCAAATCACGACTGGCCAGGGTTGTGTCCGCCTTTAGCACATCGGCCTTTGCGACCGAGCCCGCCTTATACTTTTTCTGGGCCATGTCGCGTGCGGTTTGTGCAACCTCGCGCAGTTTTTCCGCCGATAAAACGTCCGCATCCGCGTTAAGCAACGCATAGTATGCCCCGATTACCCCATAGACATAGTTTTGAACGCTTTCATCATAATCGAATCCCGTTGCACGCCATGTCGCGGCCAGGGTATTTAAATCTGCCAAACGTTTACCAAAATCGAATATCAGATAAGACGCTGACAAAGACGCCCCGTAATTCCAATCACCCCAGTCCTTGTTGCGATAATCACGCCCGGCATTTGCGGACCCGCTGACCGATGGCAGATAGTTCGCATAGCCCGCGTTTTTCGCAAATCGCGCCGATTCGGCCGATAAATATGCCGATGTTGTTTGCGGATTGCGGCACAGCCCCAGTTCTATAACCTCCTGCAGCGACAGCTTGCCATCCGGAACATTTTGACGATTTAGACAATCATTTGTTGCCGCAAACGCGGACAGTGGCATATAAAATGCCAGTAAAAATAACTTTTTCATGTAACCAACTCTCTTCCTGGCGGGTATTATACCATAAAAGTCCAAAATCACGAAATTTTATGTTGAATTAAAAAATTTTTTTGCCTAGTATATTTGCACCGGCCTGGTGGCAGAGTGGTTATGCAGAGGACTGCAAATCCTTGTATGCCGGTTCGATTCCGACCCAGGCCTCCATATAAAATAAAAGGCGCCCTTGTGGCGTTTTTTATTTTATATCTGGCATGGATTGAAAGGCGCCCCTGAGTGGGGTGTTTTTATTTGCAAACCCAAACATTTTTGTTATAATTTTGCATGCATCGGGTGATACCCGGTGTGAGGTGTAAGAACCTCCACAAATTAAATATGCTCCAACTTGGTTGGAGGCCTGCGATATACTTAAATAAGCAGGACTATATTTGTGTAGTTCTTAACCTCCAACCGCCCTTCATCAAGGCGGATTTTTGTTTGTCAAAAATATGGAGGATAAAATGAAAAGCATAGACGGACCCACGGGCCGCATCGGCGTTATACTGCGCCGCGCACGCACCACGTGCAACATGAGCCAGGAAGAGGCTTCAATACTGTTACATATAACCCAGCAAGAAATCTGCCAGTTGGAGCGTGGAACCGCGCAAATTCCCGCGGATATTATAGAGCGAATGTTTTTGCTGGCCTATAAATCAATGCGGATGCGGGTGCTCGAAAATATTTACAAGCGTCGGCGTAAAATATATCGCCGACTTGAAGAGTACAAAAAGTCCGCATAAAAAAACACCGGGAAACCCCGGTGTTTTTTATATGATTTGTATCATTATTCCGGCATCGGCATACCCGCCGTGGCATCGCCCATAATCTTGTCGATTGCGGCATCGGCCTTTGCCTTGGCATCACGAAATGCGGCCAAAACCGTTTCCGATATCGCCGCCGCATCGCGGCCGGCCAGTGCATCGCTGACCTTGATATCAACCAGGTCATATTTACCCGTCATGGTAACAATGCACGCCCCGGCGTCTGCAATACCGCGAACAGTTGTTTTATCCAGCAAATCCTGGGCGGCGGAAACACGGTCCTGAAGGACGCGCGCCTGTTCCATAAATGATTCCATATCCATTTTCTCTTCCCCCTGCGTAATGTGTGGCGCCGTAATCGGCGCCACATGCATATTATTCCGCCTTTGACTCGGCACCTGTCTTCTGGTCGATACCAACCATGGACATGCGTGTCTTGCCACGCTTGTCGGCGCCCAGATATTTTACATATACCTTGTCGCCTTCCTTGTAGCCGGCATCTGCGATTTTCTCCAGGCGTTTGCCCGTGATTTCAGAAATATGAACCATGGATTCAAAACCGTTCATGATTTTCACAAACAGACCGAAATCCTTTACCCCCGATACCGTGCCGGCGTAAATCTGGCCGACTTCGGGTTCTGCGGTGATGTCCTTGATGCGACGGATAGCTTCGTCGGCATCTTCTTTGGAAACAGCCATGATTTTAACAGTACCATCGTCTTCCAGGTCGATGTTCGTGTTCGTTTCACGGGTCAGGGCCTGAATCACGCTGCCGCCTTTGCCGATAACCTCGCGGACTTTGTCCGGGTTGATTTTCATTACATACATCTGGGGCGCGTATTCAGAAACCTTGTCGCGCGGGGCGGATATCGCCGCATTGATTTTACCCAGAATATGCATACGGCCGTCTTTGGCCTGGGCCAGGGCTTTTTCCATGATTTCAAATGTAATGGACGTAATTTTGATATCCATCTGCAGGGCGGTAATACCACGGTCTGTTCCGGTTACCTTAAAGTCCATATCGCCCAGGTGGTCTTCGTCACCCAAGATATCAGTCAAAACTGCGTAATCATCGCCTTCTTTTATCAACCCCATTGCAATACCCGCAACCGGACGTGTCAGCGGAACGCCACCATCCATCATTGCCAATGTTGCACCGCATGTTGTCGCCATGGACGATGAACCGTTCGATTCCAAAATATCGGATACAACGCGGATTACATAGTCAAACTGGGCGCGTGTGGGCACCATCGGGTGCAATGCACGCCATGCCAGGTTACCATGCCCCAGTTCACGACGCGACGGGGATTTCAGCCCCTTGCATTCACCAACGGAATAACCCGGGAAGTTATAGTTTAGGAAGAAATCTTTTTCTTCGGCACCGTCGAGTGTTTCAATCGGCAGTGCATCCTTGCCACCGCCCAATGTTAAAGACACCAACGCCTGCGTTTCGCCACGCGTAAACAGCGCGGACCCGTGTGCACGCGGCAAAACACCCAGTTCGATTTCAATCGGACGCACCGTCTTGGTGTCGCGGCCGTCGATACGGGGCTTGCCCGCCAGGATGTTGCCACGCATAATGCGTGCGGTGATGTTTTCTACTATCTCGTCCGCCCATGATTCCAGTGTGGATGACGCCGTCGTTGTATCCGGGAACAAATCCGGAATAATTGCCTTGGCTGTGGTGTGAATCTCAGACAGTGTGTCCAGACGAACCAACTTTTCCTTAATCGCCAGGGCAGCTTCGATGTCGCCGGCGAACTTTTCAAACGCGGACTCCATTTCAATATATTCCGCAGACTTTTCAGGTGTCGCCCAGCGTTCCTTGCCCGCTTTTTCAGCCAACTCGTTAATCGCCGCGATTACAGCCTGTTGCGCATCAAAACCGAACTTTACCGCACCCAGGGTCGTTGCCTCGTCCAGTTCGCCAATTTCGGATTCAACCATCAAAACACCGTCTTTGGTCGCCGCAACAACCAGGTCCATTTCTGAATCCTCTGTGAACTTGCGCGACGGGTTCAGAACATACGCACCATCGGCATAGCCAACACGCGCCGCACCAATTGGTCCCTGGAACGGAACACCCGACAGAGCCAGCGCCGCACTGGATGCAATCATTGCCAAAATGTCGGGCTGGTTCTTTTTGTCATACGAGAAAACCTGAGCGATGATTTGAACCTTGTTCTTAAAGGTTTCTGGGAACAGAGGACGTATCGGACGGTCAATCAAGCGCGCGGTTAATGTTTCAGCGGTCGACGCCTTACCCTCGCGGCGATCGCGAGAGCCCGGAATACGGCCCGCGGATGCGTACTTTTCCTGATAATCAACGGTTAAGGGGAAGAAATCCTGACCCTCTACCGCGGACTTTTCCGCACAGACGGTCGCCAATACCATTGTGCCGCCCATTGTTGCCAAAACAGAACCATTTGCCTGCTTTGCCAGTCGGCCTGTTTCCAGGCGCAGTGTTTCATCACCATACGGGATTTCAACAAAAACCGGATTGTTTAAGCGCGTTGCCGCGTTTTCGGTTTCTTTCTTAGATTTTCCAAAAAACATAAGTTTTTCTCCATTTTTTAGTTCATTTACATGCGGAGAAAAATCATTCGTTTCTGCATTCTTTTATAAACACACAAAAGAATAATTTTCATCCCCGCACTCCTTGATTATAGATTATATTTGCGTGTTTGCAAATAAAATAAGCGGGATTATGTCCCGCTTATTTGTTTTCCGCCTGATAGCGGGCAATATACTCGAACACAGTCTTCATTATCAGACTGCCTGCGCCGCGCTTGTTCAAAAAACCCAGTGCACGCATCAAATCAGGATGCATATTGCAAAACGCCGCACTTTCCCAATCTATAAACGCAACTATGTCGCCGGTTTCGGGATTTATCACAAAATTACCGCCAATGTCATTATGGTACCAACCGAAAAACATCCCGGCCGTTGCACCACTGGGCTTTAAATGCCGAATAGACTTCGGGTCACTGCGCCCGATTTCAAACATAAACGATGCCAGCTGGCGCGCTATTTTATCCTCGTGCTTTAAAATTGTAGCCGTGTCCATGTCGGCCAATGTTTTCCCAGGCAGGAAATCATATTTCAAAACATCCATGCCCTTGAAAGACAATATCTCCATCTTAGGAATAGTAATCGGGGATATCTGGCGAAACGCATCCGCAAACATCTTTTCGCGCCGCGGCGTGTCTTTTTTCGCCGCAACCAACGGGAACTTGTATGCAACCTCATTATCAAGTACGACAATTATTTTCTTCATTCCACCATGACCGGAATACGTCCGAACGCACGCGTTCGGACGCCCGGCGTCACGACGGGCAAAATCGATATATTCGCCGATATCATAATTAAGCCGCGTACGTACACGATGAGGCAGCTTCTTATCGGGTATAAAGCCGCATACTATATTTGCGACCGTTTGCTTTATTCCCATTACTT
>WSMU01000031.1 GCA_013316395.1 Alphaproteobacteria bacterium
TTCTCATACGATATAAAAATAACAGCCGTAAATAACTATCGCGGTATTCGTGGCAGTGATATTGTAATAATTGCGGCCGGTGCAAACCAAAAGCCGGGCGAAACGCGTACAGACCTGCTGGAAAAAAATGTGGCCGTTATGTCGGATATTATCCCGCGTGTTATGGCAAATGTGGACCCAAAGCATGTAAAGTTGATTGTTGTTACTAACCCGCTTGATGTTATGGTTATGCTGACGCAAAAGCTGTCCAAGCTGGCGCCGGGGCGTGTCATAGGTACGGGCACAATGCTCGATACTGCGCGCCTGCGCACAATATTGGGACGTAACCTTGGGGTATCGACGCGCGCGGTTCATGCCTATGTACTGGGCGAGCATGGCGACAGCAGCGTCGTTGCCTGGGCGGCGGCCAGTGTCGGCGGATTGCCACTGGAAGATTTCTGTCGCCAGACCAAGAATACATTAACCGCCGCGGCGCGCCAGACAATAGAGTTTCGTGTTCATAACGCCGCGTATGAGATAATTCGTGGCCGTGGTGCAACGTGGGACGGCATCGGCGGGGCGGTGGCGGACCTGGTTCGCTGTATCGCAAATGACGAGCGTCGCATCCTGACAGTCAGCATGGTAGAGGGCGCCGGTCGTAATGCGCTGGCGATGTCGTTGCCGCGTATAGTGGGCGCCGCTGGTATCGTGGCCAGCCTGCGGCCAAAACTGTCCGCGGCCGAGGGGGCCAACCTCCGCAAATCCGGACGGATAATTCGCACAAACTTTGATGCAATTGGGAAATAAAAAAATACCGCGCCATTTTGGCGCGGTGTCTTTTTATGATATTTGCTTTATACGCTTTTGCGCAGCCATGTACATCAGTATGTTTTTCTGTATCTGGCTTGGGCTCGGTCGATTGGTTGTTGGAATTTCGACTTCTTTTTGCTGATATAGGCTAAGTGTTTTGTTTATCGTGGCCATTGCGGTGGCGATGTTTTTTGCCTGCTCTGAATTCCATTGTGAACGCTGCTCCGGTGTGCATTCCAGCAGGCTATCCTTCTTTGGGCTGGTCATCATAACCTCAGCCCATTTTGTACTGTGTGCGGCAAAAATTTGTTTTAGATACATTGTGGCCGGATTTGCTTTGTCCTTGGCGCCAATCATGGATTTGATTTGTTTCAGCGCCTGATACCACGCCGCGCCCAGTGTTTGCGAGCCGCGTCCCCAGTTTGCCCCGGCCAAGGCAAAGAATAGGGCAAAGTAAGCATCTGATAGCTGTTTTTTATCATTTTCGCTAAGCTGAATTTTATTGGGCTCGCTTTGGCGGCCCATTAAAATTTCCAAATTATTCTTCATCTGTGCATTCATTTTTTGTCCTTTGAATCCGCTCTGATTATATGTAGGCCGCGGCATAGGACTTTTCAAGCCCCGTGTCAAGATAATCTTTTTTTTGACATTATTCCTATTGAATGTCATCCTATGCATGTTCGTGTCACAAAAACGTGTCTGTTGCCAAGAATGGGCGGGCATGGATGCGGACCCCAGTCTTGCCAATAATGGGGGCTGCGGATTTCATCAAAGAACAAGGAGTTATACTGATGAAAAAATCATTAAAGTTGGCGCTGGCCACTACTATATTGGCAACGCCGGCAATGGCGGACAGTGTTCCGATGCCATATAACACATTAAACGCAAACATGGAAAACCCGCTGTATATGCCGGGTAAGCGTGTTTTTTATTCTAAACTGTCAAATGGCCTGATGCTGAAGGTTGCAGACGATTCCCAGGCGCACAAGGACAAGCACCACGACGGCGCGGTAGAGTTCCCGATTATCCGTATCCAGGAAGAAATGGGTTATGGTATTACCGACCGTTTGGCGGCACATTTCTCGGTTCAGTACACACACGACGACGATATTCAGCGTACCGGTCTGTCTGCGGGTCGCTTGGGGTTGACATATCGCTTGCTGAACCTGTATAACGGTTTCGTATGGGATATCTATGGTGATTTGCACTTAGGTGGCTTGGGTGAAATGCGCGGCCAGTATAATATCTCTGGTGACGCCGAAGCGGCTCAGAATACAATTGCACAGCTAACACCTGCGATTATGGCTGGTAAAATCTCCAAGGAACAGGCGGCACAGTTGGCTCTTGCTAATTCTCTGCTGAATGCACATGGTGTAATTGATTATGACAACTATTCCAACGGTATGTGGGGTTTCCATGTCGGTACCAAGGTGGGTAAGGTTTGGGATAAGTTAACAACATCCGCATTTGTTGAAGTTTTGCGTACATTTGGTGACGACAACAGCCGTATCCGCGTTGCGGGCAGCAACACACCGATTTTGCCGGGCTATTCAACCGCGCTGGTTTTGGCACTTAAGGGGGCGCCATCTGAAATTGCGGCGGAATTCAAATCCACGACAGAGGTTAATGCCGGCTTGAACGCGTTCTATCAGTGGACTTCGAAATGGTCCACGGGCGCCTGGTTCCGCTATGAACATCATGCCGACCAGGGTGTGGAAAAAATCACAACCAAGGTTGCGCCTGGCCTGGAACCGGTAAAGAAGGCGTTGGAAAACAAGCTGTCGGATATGAACGACGGATTTGATGATTATATCATCGGCTTGTCTGTTGCGCATCAGTTCACAGACCACGCCCAGGTTGCGGTGTATGGTGAATACACCTTTGACACTGCGCACGAACGTTCCCAGAACGGTACGGACGCTAAGGTTGAAGCGGGTGTTCGCGTGAACTTTAAGTTCTAAGACAAGCAAAAATAAACAAATATTGGACATGCAAAAAGCCCCCGCCCGGGGGCTTTTTAATGTTTTGCGCCACGCGTTTTTTATGATATAATATGCTAGAAAGGAATAGAGACATATTATGAAAAACTTCGGCTTTACCGCCGCATTGTTCGGCTTTTTATTTGGCGGCTGTGGCGCCGCAATGGCGGCATATCCCGTAAATCAGGCATATCAGGCAACAAATGCCCAGGGGCAAATGGTTTACCTGCCTGGTAATTCCATGCCGGTTCAGAATGGGGGCATGGTACCTCAAAATACGGTGGTTATCCCAAACAGCGCCAACGCGGTCAGCCCCACGCGTGTTACCGGTGCATTACCCCGTGTAGGCAGTGCCGCCAGCAGTGCCGGGCGCCAGTATTATCAGCCCGCCGATTATGACCGTTTGGCCGACAGCGGTTTGTATATCGGTGTATCGGTTGCGTATTCTGCATCAGTTATGGGCAGTATGCATGCCGACTATACGGGGGAACAAAACGCATTCTTTGTACCCGGTGCCTTTAAGGATGCGGACTTTGATACGGATACGGTAATCCCGTTGCAGTTGTCGGTTGGTGCAGCCATTAACAACGATATTCGCATTGATTTTTCTTACCTGCGGTATTCTGGACTGGAATATCCGGGTCGTGTGGAATCATCCAACGGTGCCGGTGGCTATGTTGAAACAACCGTTGATGGTGGTGCAATAACCGCAAATGCGACGATGTTAAATGTTTATTATAATATAGACAGCTTTACCGGCTATATCGCGGGCGGTATGCTGCGTCCTTATATCGGTGCGGGTGTTGGTATATCTTTGAATACGATTGCCGATTATGTCGTATATGACAATACCTTCTATTCCGAGAAGGAGCCGGCCTATGCCGGTGCCGGGGAATTAACAGGTATTTCTGATATTTACGCATATCACAATGGCGGTACCGAGGAGCAGTTTGCCTTTATGCTCGAAGGTGGTGTAACGACCGAGCTGGATAACGGTCTAAAGCTGGACTTTTTTGCGCGTTATGCAAACCTGGGCAAGGTAAAGACATCGGGCAGTATTATCGTATCTCAGACGGAATGGCTGGGCGATGGTGCCGGCGGCGAGGCTGTGGCCCCCTATGACAGTGTGTTCCATTATACCAACTGGTATGAAAGCGGCCGCATCGGAATGGTTGACGTCGGTGTGCGTGTTCGACTGCAGTTCTAATGTATTGTTACGGGTGCCGTCTATGATTTGTCGGCACCCATGATAAATAAAACCGGGCGAGAGAGAATGAAACCTAAATCCATAATTTCATATTATTCATTACTTACCGGATTGATTGCATTATTGCCATGTGCATCAAATGCCGGCGTGCGCGTTGGTAATCTGTCGCGCAGCTATGCGGATTCTTATAATCAGGTAAACGGCCTGCGTATGGGCACTGTGGCGGGGGCAAACGCGTCGGCACAAAATCAGAATCCGGCCATGCCGGCCATGGGGCTTATCGAGAATAGTGACGGTGTAAATACGGCCGTTGACAATACTGGTGCCGTGATTGCATTGCCAATCCGCGTTGCAAACGCTGATTTGGCAAAGCGAATTGGCCTTGGGGAAACTGTTGGTCGGGTAAATATGGGAACGCTTGAATCTTGTTCGCGTATATATCCCGACGGTGACTTTGCATGGGATACCCCGACGGCGGGCACCGGCGCCGGGGGTGCCCAGACATGTATCGCGGTTGTGGAAATGCGTGCGATAAACACGGATGGTCGCGGTGGTGATACGGTTCTGGCGCGGGCCAATATAGCGGCCGGCGACAGTATAAAGTGCAATATATCCGATTTTCCCGAATACAGCTATACCGAAGATGCGGGCAAAATAGAATTTCCCGCCGACCGCGAGCCCACAGTTGATGATGTAATCGCACAGTTGAACGTAGAGCAGAAGCAAAACGCCGGTATAAAGATTGCCGCGGGTGCCATTATTGGTGGCATTGGTGGAAATATGGCAGGCAAGGGCGAGCGTGGCTCGGACAGTCTGCTGGGGACTGGCAAGGGCAAGATGCAGGGCGCCGCCATAGGTGCACTGTCCGGCGCGGCAATAATGGCCGGTAATACGTATGCCGGCAAGGTAGGTGGCGACGTTATTCTGTCCACTGGTGTAAATGCGGCCGCGGGTGGTGTTATGGGAAATATAATGGCGTCCGGCAACAGTGTTTTGCGTATCGAGGAATGTGATGTTGGTGGTGCCCGTACATGCCTGTGGGGCAGTGTTGTAAAGACCAAGGACTGGAGTCTGACGGATGCCGATGGCAATCTTACAAAGACGGCTTACTACAACATTTCAACTGGCGATATTTATGAATGTGACAATGAAGGCAAGAATTGCAAGTCAAAGAATCTGACAAATATTGTCCTAGAAGGCAATATCAAGGTACCGTCATCGGGATTGTCTGCCAAAGATTTGGCCGCGATAAAAAGTAATAGCGCGGGCCTCTATGGAATAACACAAACAGACCGCAGTGTTGCGCCGTATAATGTATCAGACCATGGCGATACGGGAATGCTGGCAAAGATTGCCTCTGCGTCCGTAGAAGATGGTATGCCAATTCGCGCAATGGTCCCCGGTGTTGGAAACAAGACATTTGGCCTTACCGCCGAAGACTGGGCTCAGTATGATAAAAAAGGTCTGCAGGTTTGGGGGCGCGACTATAACGGCAGTGCCTATGCATTGGATAAGGCGGAATATTCAATTGATAATTTTAGGCCATTAACTATTGATGCCGAAGACGGTGGAATAATAGACATCAGCAACAAGGCACGTTTAAAAAGTACATTAACCGGTGCCGGTATTGGTGGTGCCATGGGGGGCTTTGTTGGCTATCAGGGTGCGCAAAGCGATATTGATGAGCGCTGGGTCAGTGCGGTTCGCGAATATAAAGATTCCCTTGGCAAGGTCTATTGCAGTACCGGCAAGCGTTATCTGGGGCGATATAACGACACACTGGTTATCCCCCAAATGAGCGAGCAGTAAAACATTCCCCGCGGCTGGCGGGGATTTTTTTATGGCATTTAGCCTATAAATAGGATATGGTGCGACTTGTAATAGGGAACCTATTATGCGAGATTAGTACTCTCGCTCAACAACCGCCTGCGCAGGCGTAAAATGCCAATCCTATTTGGGGGTTGGATGCGGTGAAATATTTAGAATAAGCCGTAAGCATGTTGTTGTGCGAAGTACTAACTCCAGCCCCCGCCCTGTATTACATGGCGGCTTTTATATTTATTTGGGGTAATTTATTATGGAATTACCATAGGCCTAAATATTATAATCGATTGTGGCGGTGTAATGGATACTCTGTTACCAGCACGAGGCGTAGAAAACCTCAAATACACGATCGCCTGTTTGTATTACGGGCGTTAAACTTCCAACCCGTGGTTGGAGGCGGGCCTTATATATTGAAAGGGCTCGGGCAATTCATCGTGTATTGTTTTTCTACCCTCCAACCACCAATGTTTTCAGGTGGTTTTTTGTTAAAGCCTAACAGGGGGAGAGACCGATGAAAAAGAAAACCGCTGAAAATGCGTTTACGCCCGATTCCAACGACTTGAAAAGAGAAGGTGGGATAAATATACCGGAATCAGAATTTCCGGCACCATTGATTTATAAACTATCAGAATTTTATAGACGCTGGCCGGATTATCCAACGGGTATTGTTGAAATCGCTATCCTTGCACGTATTTTGCATACCGAAATGGACAAGTTTTTACATCGACCACATAAACAAGTAACACAAATATATTTTGACAGTGATACCGCCGACAAGCATTTGGTATAAAAAAATCCCCCGCAATGCGGGGGGGGGGGATTTCTTACTGCACATCCGGCGCAATTGCCGCCACCGGGCAAATTGCTGCGCATGTGCCGCATGATATGCATTTTGCCGGGTCTATTACGCATTTACCGTCCGGTCCGACAGATATCGCCATAACCGGGCATGCACCCATGCAAGTGTGACATGCAATGCATTTTGCCGGGTCTATTTTATATGCCATTTTATATACTCCTTAATTACGATTTAGCAAGCTTAGCAAATATTGGAACATTGCAATAAACGAGATGTACATATGCAGCGCCCCCAGCACCGCCAGCTGGTTACGCTGGGTATCATCGGATGTTACGGCGTATGCACGTTTTAATGTCTGCATGTCGTATGCTGTGAACAATGCGAAAATCAAAACACCGGCCAGGCAAACAATTGTTGCAAATGTGCTGCCCAACGGCCAGATAAAGGATGCCAGGCCGACCAAAATCAGGCCAATCATGCCCATCATTAAAAATACGCCCAAGAATGACAGGTCTTTGACCGTCTTGTATCCGAACAGTGCCATCGCCCCGAACATAATCGCCGCGATAACAAAAGCATAAAGTATGGACAGGGGATTAACCGCCAGCGCGCCACAAATCAGCGGTGTCATTCCAAAGCCCATTAAAACCGCATACAGTGCCAACAGCGCCGCCGCCGTTCCGGGTTTAAGCGAGAATGCACGTACCTGGGCCCATATTGACAGTGCCAAGCCGCCAAAGATAACGATATAGAACAGTGCAGACATTCCACCTTCGTTAACCAGCAGGCGAATTCCGCCGCCATAGATTGTAAACCATGATGTCAATGCTGATAAACCCACCGCACCGAACATCAGGGCAAAGATTCTTTTAAAATACAGCTCTATCCCGCCACTGCGTTGTGCGGAAAGAACTTTTTTGGTATTTTTTTCTACCATTTATTTTCTCCTTGTTATTTGGATTATATATAATACAATCGCCTCATAAATTCAAGAATAAAAGGATTTAAAGACAAAATAATGGCAATTGTAATAGAACCTATTTCGCCGGTCGCTTTCTCTGTGCTGGGGTTGGATATACGCTGGTATGCGCTGGCTTATATTGCGGGATTTATAATTGGTTATTTCGTTTTTAAATATTTGGCCGCCCGCCGCGACAGCGGTATACAGATATCAAAAAAGCAAATGGATGACCTGCTTACCTACGTAATACTGGGGGTTATCCTTGGGGGGCGACTGGGCTATGTCTTGTTTTATAATCTGGCATTTTTCTTGGCGCACCCTATTGAAATATTTGCTGTATGGCATGGCGGGATGAGCTTTCATGGTGGCCTTATTGGGGTAATTGTTGCGACATTCCTGGCCGCGCGGAAAATGAAAATAAATCCATGGCATATGCTGGACTTAATGGCGGTTGTCGGCCCTATTGGGTTGTTCTTTGGCCGTATTGCGAACTTTATAAATATGGAGGTTATGGGCCGTCCTACCACGCGACCCTGGGGTGTATTGTTCGCCGGTACCGGTGATGTTATTCCGCGCCACCCCAGCCCCCTGTACGAGGCCGCAACCGAAGGCCTGTTGCTGTTTCTAATAATGTTTTGCCTGTATCGGTTTACCGGTCTGCGTCGTCGTCCGGGTGCTTTGGCTGGAATGTTGGGCATGCTGTACGCCGTATTTAGAATCTTTTGCGAACAGTTTCGTGCCCCCGATGTCCAGATTGGCTTTTTAACCAGCTGGGGTCTGACAATGGGTCAGTTATTATCGTCTGCGATGTTTGTTGCGGGTGCGATAATTTTTGCTATTTCGCTAAAGCGCAAACAAGTAAGCACGGATTGTAGTAAATAAAAAATTACAATTGCGTTTTAAAAAAAATAGGATAAAATATTTTGGTATAGAGTTTCGGATGGGTGGCAGAGCGGTCGATTGCGACGGTCTTGAAAACCGTTGAGGGTGCAAGCCCTCCGGGGGTTCGAATCCCTCCCCATCCGCCAGGAATAAGCAAGATTTTCACAGCCTTGCAAATCATCGCAAAAATCCCGCACTTCTGCGGGATTTTTGTAGTTCACTGATTCCGGTAAGCCTGCGCCATCTGCCAAATCCGCCGCATTTCCTCGAAACATATATTTACCCCAATTTCGCAAAGTCAGTGAAATCACTATTTTTTACCTTTGAAGCTATAAGCGGGGCCGTATCGCGCAGCGTCTTGCTTATGGGCATTCCAATGCGCTTGCTGGTTTGCAAATACATGCAAATTAGATGGATTATTATTTTGCTTATTCCGGTCTTTATGATGTACAACTTCGCTGGGGCGCAATGGTCTGCCCAGCTTAACTTCTGCCATATGGCGATGAACCAATGTGCCAGTATTGTTATAAACTCGATAGCCATTATGGTTAACATGTGTCTTTGGGGTGCGCCCATAAGATTTATAAGAACGTCCCATTTTATTTACCATCCATAATTTTTACCGGGATTAAATCCCAAAACTGGCCATCGCATTCTGGCCAATGTTTGCAAACTTCTACAATTTCTGTGTTTGGGGCACCTTTGGGTTTTATCAATTTGGTTTCATTTGAGAGGAAACGTTCGCCGCAATGTATGCATTCTAACATAACTGGTTGGTCTGCCGTTTTATCTTTTGCAATTACTTCCTCATAAACAATAGGTTCTGGATCAGCGAGAACATTCACTGGTATATTTTCTTGTCCTTCGCCTTTTATGTAATATTTGGCTAATTCGAGTCTTGTTTCATCATCAAAAACAGTGCCAGCATTGTCTTCTGCTTCACCCATAAAAAATTCATAATCTTCAATCTTTGATGGATCATAATTATCCAATGTGAAACACCCAAGTTTAATTTTAGCTATTTCTAATTGTGTATCAGATGCTTTTATAAGTTCTGCCCAACTGTTGAAATCTACTAATTTGGCTATAAGATGTTGTGCTTTCATCAATGAAAACTCAAAGTCAGGCGCATCATCAAATATATCGAAATCAAGAAAAATTTGTGTAATATCATAGTACTTTGGAGAGTATTCGTATATGTCGCCAGCATCAGATAATTTACGTGTTTTATAATCCTGATAGAGATTTTTTGCTTTTTTTTTTAAGTATTCAATATTGTTTTCTTTCATAATATAATCCTTTACCGCATTGCAGTGTTACCCAAGTTCATTATCTAAATAGTATTTTGGCGTTCGTAATCTGTGGTTTTAGATAACAAGCTCGGAGGGTTATATTATCTAAGTTGTTGGATGAATGAGGATTCTTTACACGAACGAGCTAGCTTTCCAACAAGCATATTTATATTATAATATGAAATATCAAAAAAATCAAGTTCTATAAAATTCTCTTTCCTGTTCCTTAAAGTCCATATGCCTTGCGGCGAGGGTGGCGTGCGCGCGTTCGCATTGGATATAGTACCATAACGCGCGCACCTGGCGCCGATATGGATACGGACTATACCGCGCCCATAAGATGGACTTTTGCTCAAAGTCCATCTTTTCCAGTTCTGTTTTGCTTTCGGGCAACATAAAGAACGCTTTCATTTATTATCCTTTGATTTCACGTCATTTCGCGGTTGTGTGGCGGCCTTGGCCAGAATAACCTGCAATGCCCGCGCCAAGTACAACACATCAGAATCCGGGATGTTTGCCGGCCGTCCCAAGGGATTGCCCGACACCCCGGGCCGAAACCGCATTTTCTTTGGTGGATTTTTATAAGCCATGTCATTCACTCCTATGGTCGTGCAATGAATGCTTACAAACCGAGTCGAATCAAGTGAAAGGAATGGCTTTAATTGATTGAATTTTTATAATATCTTGAATATGATGTTGTTTAAAGAGGTTGGAATGTCTAACAATGAGTCTCTTTGTTCGGTGCATATAAATAAAGATGTAGTGTCTTGCGTTCAATCTAGCACAAATGTCACAAGTACTACACAAGGGTATCTTATAAGGATAAGAAGAAAAGCTTTTTGTGTACGTTGGTTATATAATACCATTATTAAAAAGCTGTCCAATTATGGTGGTGTTGCGG